>JAOZNO010001013.1 GCA_029933755.1 Bacteroidales bacterium
GATAGTTAATAATAGATTAGATAAAGGCTCTACAGCCAGCTCTCTATTATCTGTAGAATCTAATATCTGATATGCCTCTTTGGTTGACGGTAAACTAGAGAAAAATGAGGCAGTTAACAATGCCTTTTCCTGAATTCTATTAAGGTTTGCTTCAAAATTTGCCAACTGTTTATCAATCCTATCCGAATTGTAATTATCAGAATTTTTACTGTAATTATTAACAACCACCCATAAAATGGAAAAAATAATAAGCATAACCAGTAATATAATAGGTAAGGATATTTGAAGTGAAATGTACTTTTTAATCATGATAATATTTCTTATATTAACTTATTTAGTTCCATCATTCTTTGCACTACAAAGTTCTGGGTATATTACTTAAAATCCTAAATTTTAATGTGTTTATAGGATATGTTAAAAAGTGTAAAATTTGAAAATTTAACATTTCATCCAAAATTAAAAAAACTGTCAGCTGACAGTTTTAAATCTGTTATATGCCATAAAGTAATTATTAACAAAAAATCTATCATTGGTTACAGTTTTTTTATTTATATTTGATGCAATGCTTGCTTTTTTTTAATAATAGGTTCTACTACCATTATAGTGGGTGCTTAGCCATAAAGTAATTTTTAGTACAAGTTTAATGGTTATTTGTTGATTTGTTTATAAGCTGTATATGATGGCATAACCAAATAAACGTATAAACAAATAACCAACATAAATTTTAATTAGTTACCCACTAACTTTGCAGTAGTACCAAATAATATATAGCTTTATAGTCAACTTTTATTCAAAATCAATTCAGAACAATGACTTTTGACCCTGTAAGGTGTAAAACTTGCGAATTTGATTGCAGTAATCATAATGATTTAAATTCAAGCGAATTGGACTTGCTGATGAGTGCGAAGCGAGAAATTACATATAAAAAAGGAGAGACTATTTTTAAACAGTCCTCTTATATTTCACATATTGTTTATGTGCGATCAGGTTTGGTAAAAGTTTTTACTGAAGGATATAACGATAAAAATATTATTTTACGATTTGTTAAAAAGGGGGCGTATATTGGGCTTCCTTTTTTATTTAATAATAACTACTCTTATTTTACAGCTACGGCTATAAATAATGTGGAGCTTTGTTTAATAGAAAAAAATGTATTTGCTAAATTAATGTTGAATAATAAAGGTTTAGAAAAACAGATTGTAAATACTATTTCTAATGATACGGGTATTCTTTACCAAAAAATTACAAGTCTGGGTACAAAACAACTTCACGGAAGACTAGCTACTACAATACTTAGTTTATCAGAAAAGGAATTTGCTGAGGAGAAAATATTTAATTATCTTACTAAAAAGGAATTAGCTGAGTTTTCAGGTATGTCTGTTGAAAGTTTAATGAGGCTTTTAAACGAATTAAAATCAGATCGAATCATCATTCAGGAAGGGAAAAATATAATTATTAATGATTATGATATATTAGTAAAATTAAGCCAGGTGGGGTAATATTAGTAATTGGGAATTGGTATATTAGTCATTAAGTAGAGTTCGTCAATAATGTTTCACTTTTTAGTTTTTTTGGTATGTTGAACTTATTTTAAGATTGGTAGAAGTTGGCAGTAAACAGTCTACAGTAGGCAGTAGCTCTGCAAAGTCTGCTTGCTGATACTTCGACTACGCTCAGTAAGCTAACTGAAGACTGGTCACACTTCAAAATAGTAAAACGCATAAACAATACATAAACGCTGACTTTATGGA
>JAOZNO010000196.1 GCA_029933755.1 Bacteroidales bacterium
CACAGGGTTTTAGAAACTGAATATAAATAATTGAGCTTAACAGTTATTTGTGTTTTCTGGGCTATTGTAACACTATATGCTGAGTTAAATGTGGAATCCATAACAATAGTACTAGAATAATTTATCCTAATAAACAAATTAAATCACATTTTACTTAACATTAAGAATTTAATCAATGTGTTACTTTATTTTGTAAATTTGTATTAGTACATTCTTGTTATGTAAAATGTTTTAAAAGTCATTAAAATAAAAAATCATGAAAATAGTTAATATAGTCTTTTTGATTGCTGCTTTTTCACTGTTTACCAGTGGAATTATAGCTCAGGATATTATTGTAACAACAGCTGGGAAGACAATGCATTGTAATATTACCAAAATAGCTGATGATACTTTGTTTTTTAAAGTGAAGCTTAACGATAGAATGAGTAATACTTTTATTGTAACCAGTCAGCTTAAAGAGTATTCTATAGGAAAAGTTGAGGAGTTGAGAGCAAGTTTGGACACCTCTTCCTTTTTTACTATAAAACTTGAGGATGGAACTGGTTTAACAGGAAAGGTACGTTCTATATTTGAATCAAAGGTTCTGTTTGAAGATAATAACTTTGGTGTTATAACTATAAAAGGTGAGACCATTGAAAGTTTTGCTAAAGAAGATAAAAACACTTTCTATTTTATTACATTAATTGATGGTAATGAAATACATGGTAAAATTATTGAACGAAAAAAATACGAATTGGATATTCAAACAGAGACCCTTGGTAAGGTTACAATTCCTTTAAAGAACATAAAAAAAATGACTGAAGTACAACAAGGAAGGGTGAAAGATGGTGAATATTGGTTTCCTAATCCAAATAGCACTCGTTATTTATTTTCTCCTACGGCTATTCCCTTGAAAAAAGGTGAGGGATATTATCAGAATGCTTATGTTCTTGCAAACTCAGCTAATTATGGGATAAGTGATAATTTTACTATTGGAGGTGGTGTGTTTTTACCAGTAGCGGCATTTATAACTCCAAAAATTGGTTTTAAAGTTGCAGAGAAAGTTCATGTTGGTGCCGGAGCAATATTGGGCTTGTTCCCTGGGCCAACCACAGTTGGTATTTTATTTGGAGTGGCTACTTATGGTTCTACTGAACATAATTTTACTCTTGGTGCAGGATATGGTTTTGTTGCTGATGAATTTATTCAATACCCTATGATTACTCTTAGTGGAATGACCAGAGTTAGCAGGCGTATTGCTTTGGTTACAGAAAACTGGATCGTACCATTACCCCAGGAAGAATATGTAAATGGAAATTATGTTGAAACAACCGAATATTATACAGTAGTTTCTTATGGTTTAAGGATTATGAAAGAAAGAATAACTTTTGATATCGCTTTAATTAACAGTAAGGACATTATTCAGATGATTCCTATAGGCATACCTTATATTGACTTTGTATATAAGTTCTAGAAAACACATGTCTTACTTGATTCGTTGAGTTAAGAATTCCGTAAAATACAATAAAAAAGCTTGCAGTTAAATAAATTCTTGCAAGCTTTTTTATTGGATTATTCTGATTTTAATTTCATTACACTAATGGTTTTTATTAATTTCGTATTTTTAAAATTATGCCTTTATGCGTATTGATATAATTACTGTACTACCAGAATTGCTAGAAAGTCCTTTTAATCATTCAATTGTAAAGAGAGCTAGGGAAAAGAAACTCGTTGAAATCAACCTACATCAGCTACGTGATTACTCAACAAATAAACATCGTAATGTAGATGATTATGCCTTTAGTGGTGGTGCAGGAATGGTAATTCAAGTTGAACCCGTCGATAAAGCTATTACTGCTTTAAAAAAAGAAGTAGATTATGATGAAATTATCTATACCTCGCCAGATGGTGAAGTGTTTGATCAGAAAATGGCCAATCATCTTTCTACAAAGAAAAATATATTGATTTTATGTGGGCACTATAAAGGTATTGATCAGCGTATTCGTGATCACTTTATAACACGGGAAATTTCAATTGGAGATTTTGTAATGACCGGTGGTGAACTCGCTGCAGCTGTTATTACAGATAGTATTGTACGTTTAATTCCCGGAGTAATTTCCGATGAAACTTCTGCTTTAAGTGATTCTTTTCAGGATGGTTTGCTGGCACCTCCGGTATATACACGTCCGGCTAAATATAAAGAATGGGAAGTTCCAAAAGTCTTGTTATCTGGAAATTTTAAGGAAATTGAAAAATGGCAAATGGAGCAATCAATGGAACGTACAAAAAAGTTGCGCCCTGATTTGTATGAAAAGTTGTAGCAAGAAGCAGTGACTTGCAAAGTTTTTAAAACTTGGTAAGTCAGGGGGGTGATTAATTGTTTGTTAGTCAAATAAACAATATAGCAATATAACAATTTAACCATTTTAGATATATATGTTCGCTAAAACAAGTGCCAAAGAAATACTTAAAAAGCAATTTGGATACGATGAGTTTAGGCCAATGCAGGCCGAAATTATCAATGCGATTACGGAGGATAAAAAAGATTGTCTTGTTCTTATGCCTACAGGCGGTGGTAAATCAATAACTTATCAAATCCCTGCATTGATAAATAATGGAGTTACAATTGTTGTGTCGCCACTTATCGCTTTAATGAAAGACCAGGTTGAAGCATTACTGGCCAATGGAATTTCAGCTGCTTTCCTTAATAGTTCGCAAAGTACAAGTGAACAGACAAACATAGAAGATTTAAGTTTACAGGGAACCATAAAATTACTCTATGTTTCTCCTGAAAAATTAGTTAGCCATAGCTTTTCCCCCTTCTTAAAAAAGCTGAATATAAGTCTTTTTGCGGTTGATGAAGCGCATTGTATCTCGCAATGGGGGCATGATTTCAGGCCGGAATATACAAAGTTGAAATTTTTGAAAGAAAGCTATCCAGATATTCCTGTTTTGGCACTTACTGCAACAGCCGATAAAATAACTGCACGGGATATTGTAACGCAATTAAATTTGAAGTCTCCTCAGAAATATATTGCTTCATTTGATCGGCCAAACATCAGTTTAAATGTTGTTGCGGGTAGAAATAAATATGATAAAATAAAAGCATTTATAAAAAAACGACCTAATCAATCGGGGATAATTTATTGTTTAAGCAGAAAATCAACCGAACAAATTTCTGCAAAACTAAAAGCGGATGGTATAAATGCAGCACACTATCATGCTGGTGTGGATAGAGAAGAACGCTCAAAAGTTCAGGAAAATTTCATCAAAGATGATGTTCCAATTATTTGTGCCACAGTTGCTTTCGGAATGGGTATCGACAAATCAAATGTTCGTTGGGTAATTCATTACAATATGCCTAAACATCTTGAAAATTATTATCAGGAAATTGGACGTTGTGGACGTGACGGGACAAAAGCCGACACAATGATGTTTTACAGTTTGCAGGATGTTATTGTTTATCGTGGTTTTATAAATGATGACCATAAAAACAAGGAAGTGGAGATTGCAAAGCTCAATCGCATACAAGAATATGCAGAATCCTTGACTTGTCGGAGAAAAATTTTATTAAGCTATTTTGGTGAGCACCTTGCCGAAGATTGCGGAAACTGTGATGTTTGCAAAAATCCTCCAGAGCATTTTGACGGTACAATTATTGCCCAAAAGGCATTGTCAGCACTGCATCGTATGAATGAGAGCGTAGGGGTAAATATGTTGATTAATGTTTTAAGAGGTGCAGGTAGACAAGATATCTTCGATTTGGCTTATCATGAAATAAAAACCTATGGAGTAGGTAAAGACATAAGTTTTGCCAATTGGCAACAATACGTTTTGCAGCTTCTTAATCAAGGATTTATTGAAATTGCTTACGACCAAAATCATGTACTCAAACTTACCAGGGCAAGCAAAGCGGTTCTGTACAACCAAAAGAAAGTAAAGCTTGTTAAAGTTTCTGAAATTGAAAAGAAAAAACAAAAAAGCAAAGAACCAAAACGAATTAAAATCATCAATAAAACAGAGCAGTTTAGTAATGATCTTTTTGAACGTTTAAGAACACTAAGAAAAGAAATTGCAAACAAAGAAAATATTCCACCTTACGTTGTTTTTTCAAATGCTGTTTTGGAAGATTTGTGTTCAGAAAAACCTATAACGGTTGATAATTTGACTGATATTTCCGGTATTGGTGAGTTTAAAGCAGCAAAATATGGGCAATCTTTTGTTAATGAGATTGATAAATTTATAAAGGAAAGTGATGAAGAAAAAATTAAAGGCAGCACCTACATCATAACTTATGATATGTTCATAAATGGAATGGATGTAGAAGACATTGCAAAAGAGCGAAACTTGCAAGCAACAACTATTTTTTCGCATTTAGCAAATTCATATTCAAACGGTAAAAATATTGATATTGACAGGCTTATTACTTCTGATGAACTTGTGCAAATAGAAAATGCGATTAAAGTAAAGGGCAAAGAAGAAGGGTTAAAAACTCTTTATACATTTTTAGATGAAAAAATCGATTATGGCAAAATCAGGCTTGGGATTGCATACTACGATAAAAAAAGAATTTAACTTTATCCTGATTAATTCATAAATTTATCAGTTTTATATTTAATTATTTGTAATATAGTAACTTAATAGCTAATAAGAAAAACAATAAATTTACTTAAAGTGCATTTTTTCTTGTCGGACTTATCGTTGCAAACCTTTTGCAGTATAAGCATACAGCTAAAAGGTTCGACGCCTTAATTCCAACAAGAAAAAGCGCATGAATTAATCAGGTTATAAACATTATACTTTCTGATGAACAAAACCATCGAACAAAATATACAAGAACTTAGAGAAAAATTAGCACATCACAATCACTTATACTATGTGGAATCAAATCCGCAATTATCAGATTATGACTATGATATGATGATGAAGGAACTTCAGGTATTGGAAAATCAGCACCCTGATTTTTTTGATCCTAATTCCCCAACACAAAGGGTTGGCAGTGATATTAATAAGGAATTTGAGCAAGTACAGCATAAATACGATATGCTTTCATTGTCAAATACATATAATGAAGGTGAACTTAGGGATTTTGATCAGCGGGTTAAGAAATTAATAAGTGAAGACCCTATTTACGTATGTGAATTAAAATTTGATGGAACGGCTATTGGAATAACTTATGAAAATGGAGTTTTTAAACAGGCTGTTACTCGTGGAGATGGTGCTTTTGGAGATGATGTGTCTAATAATGTTCGAACAATAAAGAGTATTCCTTTAAAACTAAAAGGGAATGATTTTCCTGAAGAGTTTGAAATTAGGGGTGAAATATTTATGTCAAAAAAAGTTTTTGCTGACTTGAATGAGCAACGGGTTTCGGCTGGTGAGGCTGCTTATATTAATCCGCGAAATACCGCATCGGGTTCTTTAAAATTGCAAAATTCAGCTGAAGTGTCAAAACGTCGTTTAGATTGCTATTTATATTATATGCTGGGTGAGAACTTGCCAGAGGATTCACATACAGAGAATCTAAAAAATGCTAAAAAATGGGGCTTTAAAATTTCTGAACATGGAAAAATAGCTAAAAACATTGACGAAGTTCTTGAATATATTAAATATTGGGAAAAACAAAGAGAACAACTACCTTATGATATTGATGGAATTGTTATAAAAGTAGATTCATTATCAAAACAAAAACAATTAGGTTTTACGGCAAAGTCACCACGTTGGGCAATATCTTATAAATTTTTGGCTGAAAGAGTAGCGACCAAACTTTTATCTATTGATTACCAAGTTGGTAGAACCGGTGCTATTACCCCGGTTGCAAACCTGAAACCCGTTTTTATTGCCGGCACAACAGTAAAAAGAGCCACTTTGCATAATGCTGATCAAATAGAATTGTTGGATGTAAGAATTGACGATACAGTTTTTGTAGAGAAAGGTGGCGAAATTATACCAAAAGTAGTTGGTGTTGATAAAGATGCGAGGGCAGAATCATCACAAAAAGTGGTTTATATTACTCAATGTCCGGAATGTGGTAGCAAATTAATAAGAGAAGAGGATGAAGCAAAACATTACTGCCCAAATGAATATGCCTGTCCACCACAAATAAAAGGAAAAATTGAACATTTTATTAGCCGCAAGGCTATGAATATTGATGGTATAGGTGCAGAAACCATTGATTTACTGTTCGAAAAAAACATGCTTAGTGATATTTCTGACTTATATGAGCTAAAAAAGGATCAGTTGATGCCTTTAGAGCGTATGGGCGAAAAATCTGCCGATAATATTATCAAGGGTGTTCAGGAATCTAAATCAGTACCTTTTTATAAATTATTGTATGCGCTGGGTATTAGATATGTTGGTGCTACCGTTGCTAAAAAGTTAGCTGTTAGTGTTGGGAATATTGATGCTTTAGCAAATGCAAAAGTTGAAGAACTTATTGAAATTGATGAAATAGGTGAAAGAATAGCAGAAACAGTTGTTGAATATTTTAATTTGGAGAGAAACAGGGTTTTAATTGAGAAATTAAAACAACATGGGCTGAGTTTTATTAATGAGGAATCTGAAGAAGGTAAAACGGATATCTTAAAAGGTTTAAGCATAGTTATTTCAGGTGTTTTTGAAAAGTATTCAAGAGATGAACTTAAAGAAATGATTAGCAAAAACGGTGGGAAAAATACAAGTTCCATCTCAAAAAAGACTGATTATGTATTGGCTGGTGATAAAATGGGGCCAAGCAAATTAGAGAAAGCAAATAAATTGGGTCTTAAAATTATTACCGAAGATGATTTTTTGCAAATGATTGGTTTGTAAATAGATAAGTGATAATTACTTTGTGGTAAATAAAAAGACTATATATAAACAAAGGAAATCTTATATGAATTTACTATTTTAAATTTAACTATTAA
>JAOZNO010000197.1 GCA_029933755.1 Bacteroidales bacterium
ACAGTACGACTGAAATGGAACGATAATTTTTTTAAAGAACATTAAATTTTTTACACCCCACCCTGCGGGTTTTAAAAACCCGCAGGGTCTCAAGAAACCATTGATAACAGCATCACTTTTAATAAAGCAGTTTATTAATCGTAAAATCAGCATGTTAGCTTAAAACAATTCTATCAGGCAAACTGTAATTCACTTAATTTTTTATAAATACCGTCCGGTAATTTAATTAATTGCTTATGTGTACCTTTTTCAACTAATTTTCCATGTTCCAGTACCAGTATTTGGTCTGCTTTACGAATGGTTGCCAATCGGTGAGCTATAACAATTGAGGTTCTGCCTTTCATTAATTTTTCAAGTGCATCCTGTACTAATCGTTCCGATTCGGAGTCTAAGGATGATGTGGCTTCATCAAGAATTAATATTTTAGGGTTATTAAGTACTGCCCGCGCAATGGCAATTCTTTGTCTTTGTCCACCCGAAAGTTGTGTACCTCTCTCTCCTACTATTGTTTCCATTTTTTCTGGAAAACGATCAATAAATTCCATCGCATTTGCTTGTCTTGCTGCTTCAAACACTTCATTATCAGAAGCATTCGTCTTACCATAAGCAATATTTTCACGAATAGAGCCTCCAAAAAGGAAAATATCCTGCGGAACCAATGCTATTTGACTTCTTAATACAGATAAGGAAATATCATGGCAGTCTTTATCATCAAAAAAAAGCTGTGCTTTTGGTGGATGATGCAAATGAAGTATTAAGGATGCCAGCGTAGTTTTACCGGCACCACTTGGCCCAACAAGTGCAATAAGCTGATTAGCTGTAATTTCCACACTAACATTATTGAGCACCAAGTCATCTGGCCGTGTGGGATATGAAAATGTGAGATTACGTAAACGAATTGCACCTGTTAAGAGATATTTATCTTCTAACTTATTTATCCGGGTGATTGCTTCTTCTTCCACATCAAAAATTTCGAAAAGATTTTCTGTTGCACCAATAAATTTCTGAATATTTGCATAAACTGTAGCAAGTCCGCCAATTGAACCACCTACAAAAACCGAATAAAGCACAAAAGAAAATAACTCACCAGCATCAAGCTCGCCCAAAGCGACATAAGTTGATCCTTTCCAAATAACTGCTACAATCGCCCCAAACAAACCCAAAATGATGAATGATGAAAAAGCCCCACGATATTTTCCACTTTTCATTCCAATTTCAGCAATTTCCTCTGTTCTTTTCGCATAGCGGGTCATTTCGAAAAACTCATTGGTAAAAGCCTTTACGGATTGAATGCCTTGAAGCGTTTCTTCAACAATCGTATTTGATTCTGCCACCTGATTTTGTACATCTTTAGAGAATTTACGAATAAAACGCCCAAAAACCCTTGCTAATAACATAGCACCTGGTAAAATCGACAGCATAAATAAGGTTAATTTTGGTGATATAATTGCCAGCCAACTTATTCCACCGACAATAATAATAATCTGTCTTAAAAATTCAGCTAATGTAGAAGTAAGTGTTTCCTGTAATAAGGAAATATCTGATGATATTCTACTGTTTAACTCCCCTACTCTTCTTTGTTCAAAAAACTTTAATGGCAATTTAATCAAGTGGTTATAAGTGTCTCTTCGTAAAAAAGCCAATGATTTTTCGGTAACATTTACAAATAAAACAATTCTAAAATAGGAAAACACAGCCTGCACAATCAGAATGGCAGCTAAAATAAGGGCAATACGGTTAATATTTTCTATTAATAAGCCATCATTCCCGGAATTCACCAAATCGCCTACAAGTTTTGGAAAAGCAAGGTTCGCAAGGCTTGATCCGAAAAGGAAAAACAAGCCTAGAAAATATTCAAATCTGTAAGGTTTTAAATATCGAAATAATTTAAAGGCATTCTTTAATCCGGTTTTTGTTATTTTTTTCTTATTTGTTTCAGTCATATCTGATTAATTCATGCGTTTTTTCTTGATGGAATTAAGGCGTCGAACCTTGAAGATGTATACTTATACTGCAAAAGGTTCGCAACGATAAGTCCGACAAGAAAAAATGCACCTTTGGTAAATTTATATTTAAAAAACATTTTCGTCACAACCCTTTAATCTACTCACTCACTGACAAATACCCATCCAACCAATAAGCTTGTGAATTAATCAGGCTATTTTAAATAAAACCATAAATAGGATAGCGCAGTGCTATAATACGATGTGCCAAAAAGGTTTAAATGATTCAAATAATGATATAATAAGTAGATTTTTTCACGATATTCCCAGCCATCAGCTAAAGGGAACACTTGTTGGTAAGAGCTATAAAAATCATGCGAAAAACCACCAAACATTTTGGTCATTGCCAGATCCGCTTCACGATGCCCATAATAAACAGCAGGATCTATAAGTACTGCTTTTCCATTATGATCGCATAAGAAATTACCACTCCACAAATCACCATGTAAAAGACTAGGATTTTCTTCACTTCCGGCTAATATATAATCTATCTTATTTTCAATTAAGTGTACCCCTTTTCGCAACTCATCGGTAGCATAATTATTTCTCTCAGCTATTTTAAACTGGGCTAAAATGCGTTTTTGAAAGTAAAATTCTGCCCAATTTGTACACTCATTAGATTGAGCCACATTGTATTGCGGTGTAGAACCAATATAATTATCTTCAAAAAAGCCAAATTGACTTGATGAATATCTGTGCATTTGAGCAAAATCAGCTCCAAAATCTTTGAAAAAGCGATCGTTTCTGATCCCTTGCTGTATATATTCAATTAAAAGAAATTTTTCATCGGATAGAATCACTTTAGGTACACGTATACATGCAGGTTTTGCCAATTCCTTCAGGCTGTTGGCCTCCTTTAAAAACATTCCAGCTGCGCCCGAAAGCATTTTCAAAAAGTACTGCTTGCCCAAAGTAGTTTCAATTACCCTAGAATCAGCAATGCAACCACCTGAAACTGAGCTTTCATGTTGAATTTTTTCGCCTAAAAATTCTTCAAGCCTGATTTGTATTTTAGAATTGATGCTCATCTCTAATTTTATTTAGCAGCCCCTCGCAAGCATCCTCCAGTAAATCCAGCACCTGTTCAAAACCCTCAGCACCACCATAATATGGATCAGGTACATATCCTGGGTTCTTATTTGAGCAATAATCAGTCATTTTAGAAATTTTATTCCCTAATTTAACATTGGGCAAAAAAGATTTCATATTTTTTAGATTATCATTATCCATAGCAATAACATAATCAAATGCATCAAAATCTCCAGTGACTATTTGACGAGAGATACTTGTTAAGTCATAATTTCGTTTAATGGCATGCTCCTGCATACGTGCATCGGCAGGTTCACCAGCATGATATGCAATCGTTCCGGCCGAATCACAAATAATTTTATCTTGTAAACCCTCACGTTCAATATAGGCATTCATTACCGCTTCGGCACTAGGTGAGCGACAGATATTTCCCATACACACAAAAAGGACTTTTATTAGTTTGTTATTTGTTTCCATGATCTTTTAAATTTTCCTTAAACACTTTCCTGAATTTCTCTATTTTAGGCTGTATCACAAAAGTACAATAGCCCTGGTTTGGATTATTTTTGTAATAGTCCTGATGATAATCCTCAGCTTCGTAGTAGATTCCTAATTCCGTTACTTCGGTTACAATTGGATTTGGATATACTTTCTCTTTATTTAGCTCATTTATAATGCCTTGTGCTATTTCCTTCTGTTTTTCAGAAGTGTAAAATATAGCTGAGCGATATTGTGTACCCCTATCTGCTCCTTGTGAATTTAAAGTTGTTGGGTTGTGCGTTTTAAAAAATACGGATAGTAAAAGTTCAAAACTTACAACATCAGCATCATACACTATTTTTGCAACTTCTGCATGTCCTGTTTCTCCGGTACAAATATCATTGTATGTGGGTTTTTTTACGGTTCCGCCTGTATAGCCCGACTCAACACTGTGTACCCCATTAAGCTCCTGAAATACAGCTTCTACACACCAAAAGCAACCTGCGCCAAAAACGGCAATTTCTCTATTATTATTTGTATTCATTTTACTATTATTATTTTCTTTATTTTGTCTGCTTTTATTTACATTTAACAATTCATTATTCTCATTTACAGATTCTTGAGAACTACCATTAACACCTTTACATGATATAAATATTAGAACAAAAATAAGTGTAAATATATTGATTTTTGATTTCATTTATTTATATTTTTATTGTGATTTGTAAAAATACACATCGTTCAAAAACAAAATTACAAGAATTAGAGCAATTTTACAGTTCTTATTTATAATAATAGTAGAGCAGAACCCAAAGCAATCCCCTGTTACTAAGCTATGCTGTTAATTTTTGTTTAAATCAATCGTAGAGCAAACTATAAGGGATGGCTTCGTTCCTACAAATGACAACTATTCGTATTATGCTAGTAATGAATTAATTATCATGCCAAGACAAGATACATTTTATTTCTTTGCGTCCTTGCGGCTTTGCGTGAGTTTTTGTTGTTATATTTTAAAGTACTTTATGGCTTCTTTTAGGCGATTCGCTTCACCTGAAAGGTTTTCTGCTCTACCATTCATTTCTCCGGATAGAGAAGCATTATTTTGTGCAATACTATTTAATTCTTGAATTGCATTTTGAACCTGCATAGCACCATGATTTTGTTCCACATTTGCAGAACTTATTTCATTAACCAAGTCTGCTGTTTTTTCAATATCAGGAATTAAATTACTTAACTCTTTACCAGCACGACTTGACAGTTCAACTCCTTTAGCTGATAAAACGTGGATCTGTTCCGTAGCCTGCTGATTTCTCTGCGAGTTTTTTCACTTCATTAGCAACCACCGCAAACCCTCTTCCATGTATACCAGCACGTGCTGCCTCAACCGCTGCATTTAATGCCAATATATTTGTTTGCTTAGATATTTCATCAATGATTGATATTTTATCTGCAATTTCATTAATCGACTCAACCGTATTGTTTGCAGAACTACTTCCATTTTTTATACCAACAAGCGCTTTATTTGAAATACTTTCCGTTTGTTTTGCATTATCAGCAGTATGTTGTATGCTTGAAGTTATTTCCTCAACGGATGCCATAACTTCCTCAATTGAAGCAGCCTGATTTGACGAACTTTCTGATAGACTTTCTGAAAAATTTGATAGTTCGGTACTTGAAGCTCCTAATTTATCAATACTTTCTGAAATATTACCAACTACCAATTTAAGCTTATCAGCCATACTGTTAAGCGATAAAGCAAGTCTACCAATTTCATTCTTACCCGTAACTTCAATTCTTGTACTTAAATCACCTGCACTTATTTGTTGAGAAAAATCAACTGTTTCAAGTAATCTTTTTGTTATCGAATTAATTAAAAAATATATTAAAACTCCCAGAACAATGAGTCCAATAGTACCAATCACTACTGTATTAATAAACAAACGATTCGATTTTGCCGTTATCAATCCAATAGGTGTTTCGGTAACCAGTGTCCAAATTTCATTATCTCTGCCTATTAAAACAGGTACAAATGAAACATAAATCTCTTTTCCGGTTTCTGAATCCAATATTTGTAAATGACTTGGCTGATTTTTTTTGATTTCTATAAGAGCAGAAGCATAGCTTTCTTTGAACTTACTTTTTACATTATAGATGCTTTTATCATAAAATTTATTAT
The DNA here is from genome assembly GCA_029933755.1 of Bacteroidales bacterium. Lineage (GTDB taxonomy): Bacteria > Bacteroidota > Bacteroidia > Bacteroidales > NBLH01 > NBLH01. Next base: position 5,689 of record JAOZNO010000197.1, read on the forward strand.
CAGTATGCGCTACAATCAAATCATTAGGTGCAAGCAAATATGCATTTGACATATCAAAAGGTTTAATCGTTTTAATAAATTCCCTAATTGGTTCCATAGACAGATCAATACCAACCATACCTAAAAACTCATCACCTTCAATTATTGGAACCGTAGGACTAATCATTAATATTCCTTCAAGACCCTTTGTAGTCTGGTCATAATATGGTTCTCCCATAATTTCCATTCTACTTTTTTTAACATCATTATAAGCACTATTTAACTCATTATTAGTTGTATCTCTAATATCCCTAATAATCTGAATTTCACCATTTTCTTTATAAACAACACTACCGGCTCTACCATTTTTTTTATTGTAGCCCGGGTCTATTGCTTTCATTTCCCAATCCAGCCAAACAGAAATAAAATCAGGGCTATTAAGCAGTGTATTTCTTAAAATACCCTCACTTACCGGATTTAAGCGATCAAAACGAGTGTCTCTGTTTTCAATAAAAACATGGGCAAGCGTTCTAGTAATTGCCATTACTTCATTAAATTTACTCTCTAAAGCTACTGCATTTTTTTCTGTATAACTATCAACAATTAATTTTGAATCGTCAAGTGTATTTCCCTTTACATTAATACTTAAGTAAATAAGTAAAACTGAAAAAATTAATGATGAAAATAATAACACAAAAAATAGAATAATACTTTTTAAACTATAGTTTTCAAGATATTTATACATATGGAAATCTTTAGGGTGAGCACTTAGGCTTAGGGTTATAATACAATTTCAACAATAATAAAAACGAATAACTTCATTATGCAGGGGATTTTGTGCTACAATATAGCACTTTAAAATAATTTATCCAATTTCCACATTTAACTTTTTGATAGATTAAGGTCATCTCTAATAATTAATGGCTCTGGTTTAATGTAGTGTGTCTAATTTAATTAAACTCGACACCTTAACTAATCGGTAATTAGCCATTAGTAATTGGTAATTAAAATGAACAACCAATATTCTTAAATCACTAATTTGTTGCTGAGCGATGTCGAAGTACCAATATACTAATTACTTGTAAACGAAAGGCTGTGCAGATATACAAAAAATATGTGCCATTCTAAACCATAGCCTGATTAGAGTTCGTCTATAATGTCAGTTTTTTTGTAATAATTTATTTTTTTACATTTTGTTAAAAGT
>JAOZNO010001014.1:0-891 GCA_029933755.1 Bacteroidales bacterium
TATAGGGGATTACTTCTCCGCTAGCCAGCGGATCGCAATGACGTTCTTTGTACGAATGTAGTAAAACAGCTTTCCAAGCTGTTTTTTTGTTAGTCACAGCATAGAAAGCTGTGCTACTTGCTACAAATAATAATCCTTAGTAAGTTCCTTATACTCTTTTGTATAATTATTTTCTAAATCCCTAATGCACAATTCTTCAGTATTCACTTTTGCTTCATCAAAGCTAAATTCAATAATTATCCGATTTGGTTCTTTGTTTTTATTACCCCTTATTACCAAAAACTTTACAGGATAAAAACCATATTTTTCTGCAATATTTATCAAATTCGCCTTTTGCCCGTATGGATAAATTAAATTTAAGCTACCGGTCTCTGACAAAACCCTCTTTGAACCAAAAAATAATTCATCAAGGTTTAAATGATTATCATGTCTTGCAGTATTTCTATTTTGTTCAGGTGATTTTAATGAATTAACAAAATATGGGGGATTACAAATAATTAAATCAAAACGGCTTTTTGTATCTCGAGCAAATTCCTGAAAAGTGGAATGAATAACATCTATCCTGGTCTTCCATTTTGAGCTTGCTACATTTTCAACAGCTTGATGATATGATTCTGCATCAATTTCGATTGCTATGATTTCCGCTTTTGTTTTTTGGGCAAGCATTAAACTTAACAAACCCGTACCTGTACCAATATCCAGTATTGATTTTACTTTTTCAGCATTTGTCCATGCACCAAGTACCACGGAATCTACGCCTACTTTCATAGCCGTTTTATCCTGATAAATAGTGAACTGTTTAAATTTAAAAAAGTTGTTTGACAATTTAATAATTTATGATTTTAGAACTAAGAATTTAGATTTATAAGTAATCAAACTGCAAATTATAAA
>JAOZNO010001014.1:901-1745 GCA_029933755.1 Bacteroidales bacterium
TCCCCGAAAACCCCTGACAGGGTAATATTTGCAAAATACAAAAGCATCAATAGCTGACATACAGAAAATTAACAAAACCCTGTCAGGGTTCAAATTATAAAACTAGGCTTTTCAGAGTGCTATCAAAATCAAAACTTCTCAAAAATTCCAAGTCCAAACAGGGCAAAATCATACTTAACAGGGTCTACAACATCAAACTTTCGTAAATTTTTAGTTATTTCAGCAACTGCTTTCCAGTCGTTTTGTTTTCTTGTTAACAAAGCAAGTTTTCTACCTACATTACCTGTATGCACATCTAAAGGTAAGAACAAGACTGATGGTTTAATTTTTTTCCAAATCCCAAAATGCACTCCCCTATTATCCTTCCTTACCATCCACATTAAAAACATATTCAAGCGTTTTGCAGCTGAGTTCTTCGCCACATTTGACACATGCCTTGATGTTCGCTCAGGAAAAGGAATTTCAAAGAATATTTCCCTAAAATTAACTAATGTTTTTGGAATATCTGTAGGGTACTTTGAAAATATAGCCTCTAAACCGTCATGCTTTGTGTAAATATTACGCAAGCTTTTTATAAAGAACTGTAAATCTGCAATATTAAAAGTTCGGTGAACAAAATTAGATAAGGATTCTATTTCATTATCACTTGCATTCACAACAAAATCATAAGGCTCATTATCTAGCAGTCTAACAATCCGATCAGCATTTCGAATAATCATTTTACGATTACCCCATGCAATGGTTGCGGTTAAAAGTGCAGAAATTTCAATGTCTTCCTTATTAGTAAACCGGTGAGGTATTTGAATTGGGTCAGTTTCTATAAACTGTGGAGTATTGTATTGGT
>JAOZNO010001015.1 GCA_029933755.1 Bacteroidales bacterium
ATGAATCCGGTGGAGGAGTGACTTTTTCGGGCGGTGAACCACTAATGCAGCATAAATTCTTAATTACCTTATTAGATGCCTGTAAAGATGCTGGTATTCATTCTGCTGTTGATACCACCGGATTTGCAAATCAAAACATATTTAAACAAGTAGCCAAAAAAACGGATTTGTTTCTTTATGATCTGAAACTTTTAGATGATAAGGAACACAAAAAATATACTGGTGTCTCAAATAAAGTAATTTTGGACAATCTAAAATACCTAAATCAAATTAAAAAAAGAGTAACTATCCGTTTCCCTGTGATACCAGGCATTACTGACACATTAGAAAATGTTTCTTTAATGAAAAAGTTCCTGTTACCATTAAAAAATATTCGTAAGTTAGCATTATTACCCTATCACGATATTGCTAATCATAAATACACAAAATTTAAAATGAATAATAAAATGAATGGTGTAAAAGCATTATCAAAAAAAGACTTAGCAGGTTTAAAAAAGGAATTTGAGGATATTGGTTTTAAGCTTAGAATAGGTGGGTAGAGATACGTTTAAAAGACTTTCCAAGTTTTAAAAACTTTGCAAGTCAAACCACAAATCTAAAATCTAAATTTTAAAAATATGAATAACAGAATAAAAATACTCAGAGAAAAAAGTTTACATGCAATCAATAAATTATCTGTTGAACGGGCATTATTAATAACAGAGTTTTATAAAAGTGATATAGCCTATGAAGTTTCAACACCGGTACGCAGGGCTTTAAGCTTTAAATATATCATGCAAAATAAAACATTATATATTGGTGAAAATGAGCTAATTATTGGTGAGCGAGGTTCTGAGCCAAAAGCAACACCCACATATCCTGAAATAAGTTTACATTCCTTAAAGGACTTAGAAATTTTGGATGCCCGCCCTAAAGTTTCTTTTAAAGTAGATGAAAATAGTAAACAGATTTATAAAGAAGTAATCATTCCATACTGGAAAGGGAAAAATAACCGTGACAAAATAATGAAAACAATGTCCCCGGAATGGTTGGACGCATATAATGCTGGAGTTTTTACAGAATTTCAAGAACAGCGAGCCCCGGGACATACGGTAGCAGGAAATAAAATTTATGAAAAAGGTATGAAAGATATCAAAAAAGATATCGAAGACAGTATTTCAAAGCTTGATTATTTTAATGACCCCAAAGCATACGACAAACATGAGGAATTGAAAGCAATGCATATAGTCGCTGATACTATAATTATGTATGCTAACCGGAATGCCGATAAATTAGAGCAGCTTGCTCAGAATGAGCATAATAATGACAGAAAAAAAGAGCTTGAGGAAATAATTAAAGTGTGTCGGAATGTTCCGGAAAATGCACCACAGAATTTCCATGAAGCTATACAATATTATTGGTTTGTACATTTAGGAGTAATCACGGAACTAAATCCTTGGGATTCTTTTAATCCCGGAAGGTTAGACCAGCATCTGCACCCATTTTACATAAAAGGTATTGAAGATGGACGTTTAACAAAAGAACAGGCAATTGAACTTTTACAGGCATTTTGGATTAAATTTAATAATCATCCGGCACCGCCTAAAATGGGTGTTACTGCATTAGAAAGTAATACCTACACTGATTTTGCCTTAATTAACATTGGCGGACTAAAACAAGACGGTTCAAATGCTGTTAACGAACTATCGTACATTATTTTAGATGTAATTGAAGAAATGCGTTTATTGCAACCAAGTTCTATGG
>JAOZNO010000198.1 GCA_029933755.1 Bacteroidales bacterium
GATGATTTTATTGCTGGTCACATACGTAAATATTATATTACGCATATTGGAAACTTCGTTTTATTTGCTATTCTAAGCTTTGTTGTCTTATTAGTTTTTTCTAAAAAAGAAAAAATAAAAGGAATTGACAACGAATATAAAGCCATTTTGGATGCCAATACTGATGTCGTTTTTATGGTAAACATATTTGGTAAACAATTATATTTTAACAAACAAGTTGAATGTGTTTTGGGTTACAAAACAGAAGATGTAATAGGTAAATCATTTACAAACTTTATTCCTAAAGGTGAAATACCCAAATATCTTGCAAAGCTAAAAGAAGTATTTTTTAAAAAAGAAATCTACCCTTTTGAAACTGTTTCTTTACACAAGGATGGCCGTTTAATTCCTGTTGAAATATCGGGAAAAATAATCAAATATAATGGTGAGACTGTGGGCGTAGGAACAATAAAAGATATTACCGAACGAAAAAAAACAGAAGAAACTTTAAGAGAGCAAAATGAAGAATATGCAACATTAAACGAGGAATATTTGGTGCAAAATGAAGAATATACAGCTCTAAATGAGGAGTACCAGATACAGAATGAAGAGTTAAGAAAAGCGAAACAAAATTTAGAAAAAAGTGATGAACGCTACAAACTTGTACTTGGAGCTACAAACCTTGGAATATGGGATTGGGACGTAATGGCCAATACTATTTATTTTTCTAAACTTTGGAAAGCTCAAATTGGATATAGCGAAATCGAATTGGAGAACAACTTTGCTGTCTGGCAGGATCACTTGCATCATGATGAATATAATGAGGTAAACAAAAGGCTTGCAAGCTATTTGAAAACCCCTGAAGGACTATATGTTTCAGAATTTAGGTTTCGTCACAAAAATGGTTCTTATATATGGATTCATTCACAATCAGAGGTAATAAAAAATAAAAAGGGTGAAGTTATTAGAATGTTCGGTTCACACAGAGATATTACAGAACTTAAAAAAAATGAAGAAGAAATCCGTAAACTTTCGCTGGCCGTTAATCAAAGTCCTACAACTATTGTAATTACTGACATTAATGGGAAAATAGAATTTGCTAACCCCGTTTTCACTAAAAAAACAGGATATACACTTGAAGAAGCAAAGGGGCAAAATCCTCAGATATTAAAATCAGGGCATACAACAGAGGAGGAATATAAAGAACTATGGGATACTATTTCCTCTGGCAAAACATGGCATGGTGAATTTTTAAATGTTAAAAAAAATAAAGAAAAATACTGGGAAAAAGCAATTATTTCACCTATTAAAAATGATAAAGGAGAAATTATAAATTACCTTACGATAAAGGAAGATATAACCGAACGTAAAAATGCTGAAGATGATTTCAAAAAAAGCGAAGAACATCTGAGACTCGCTCAAAATGCCGGTAGAATAGGATCCTGGGAATGGGATGTAGAATCGGATGAGATAATCTGGTCAGATATAACTTTTGACATTTTTGGGATAGAAAAAAAGGAGGGGGCTTTTTCAGCTAGAGAATACCTGAAAAATATTCATCCTGATGATAAGAAACGATTAAATGATGAACTTGACAAAGCAGTTGCAAATAAAAAAAATGAACATTATACAGAGTACAGAATTATAAAAAATAATGAAATAGTTTGGATTGATGAAACTTCTGAAATAATTTACGATAAGGCAGGAAAATTTGTGAAAATGATAGGCGTTTTACAAGACATAACTAAGCGTAAAAAGGCAGAAAAAGAAATTAGAGAAGCAAAAAAAGAAGCGGAAGAAGCAAATCGGCTAAAAAGTGAATTTTTAGCAAATATGAGTCACGAAATTCGCACACCAATGAGCGCGATTATAGGGTTTTCATCAATTTTACAAAAGAATATTAAAAACGAAGATCATCGTTCTTTAATTGATAAAATTGTAAAAAATGGAAATAATTTACTTGAATTAATAAATGATATTCTTGATCTTTCAAAAATTGAAGCGGGGCAATTAAAAATTCAGAAAGAACCAACAAACCTACATAATATTTTAAATGAAATCCCCCTTGTTTTTTCTGAAGTTTCTAAACGACACCAAGTCCCAATAAAGCTTGATATTGATGAAAAACTGCCTAAGTCATTATTGATTGATGCTAATCGTATAAGGCAGGTTTTATTAAATTTGGTAAGTAATGCCATTAAATTCACAGAAAAAGGTTCTATTACAATAATTGTAACAACAAAGCAAAGTCTTAAGGACTTAAAAGATTTAAATATAGTAGACCTTATTATTGAAATTAAAGATACAGGGATAGGTATACCCATAAATCAGCTAGATACGATTTTTGACAGTTTTAGACAAACTGAAGGACAAAGTACCCGAAAATATGGAGGGGCTGGTTTAGGGCTCGCAATTACAAAACGATTAGTTCAACTAATGGATGGTATAATTACTGTTGAAAGTATAATTGATAAAGGTTCGATATTTAAAGTTATATTAAAAGATATAGAAGTATTAGATGTAGAATATGAAAAAAAAGAGGATGAAAGTGTAAATCTGACATTTTTAAGTTCGAAAATATTACATGTAGAAGATAATGAGATGAATAGAGAGATAATTTCATTATATCTTGAAGGTGAGGATATTGAAATAAAAGAGGCTGAAACAGGCAAACAAGCACTTAAAATACTTGAAACATATAAGCCGGATTTAATACTAATGGATATTCAATTACCCGAACTAAATGGTTTTGAAACGACAAAAATTATTCGTGAGAATGAGAATTTAAAATCAATACCGATAATTGCAATTACTGCCAATGCAACAAAGTATGAAATTGAAAATTACAGTCCTATTTTTGATGAATATCTTACAAAACCGGTAACCGAGGAGGTGTTCATAAAAGCTATTTCAAAATATTTAAAGTATAAAACGAAGAAGATAGAAAGCTTAAAAGAAACAAAAACTGTAAATTGCATTTTGGAGCTACAAAAGCAAAAAGAGGAAATAGGAATTTTTCCTGAGGAGTTAAAAAATACTGTGAAAGAGGAATTAAAACCACTTCAGGGTACATTGTTGGAAATTTTGTCTGTTGATGATTTAAAAACCTTTGCTAAAATAAATCAACATATTGGTGAAAAATATAATGTTCCCGGACTTATAAAATATAGTGAAGCAATATATGGGTCAATAAATAATTTTGATATTAATAAATTAAACAAGTTGCTTAAAAACTATAATGATATAATGAAGATTTTAATATCGTAATACAGCTGATTTTAGGCTGTTTTGTTGCTCATTAGGAGTTCTTCTGTTGTTGCTGAAATTGAGTAATCATTAATCGGCAATCAAAAAAATGTAAATCATGTTGTTTTATTAAGTTGATGTAATATCTTTTTATACGTAAAAATACGTAGTAAAAGCCGCATTTCCACCCATACATTTAACAATTTTAAGGTTTATTTTTGTAAATTGATAAAGACGATACATAATTAAGAAGTTTGTTCATAAAATCGGTGTTCTATTCAGAAAATTCGCAATCAAAGCTTGAGAAGTCTGAAAAATGTGAGCTCCTATCATATAAAGGCTAAGCATAACAAAAAAGAGACTTTATGTACAAATACTAATTGAGCTTTATCTAATGCGAAAATAAATACCTAAAATAGTGTTAATCTTAACTTTTAAACTCATGGAAATAAAAAAACTTCTTTTATTTGTAACCAGCTTGGTAATGTATACCACAATTGCTGCACAAGAAATGCCTAAATATGAAATGCAACCGTACAGGGATTCAATAAATAAGTTATATTGGAATAAGCATCAGGAAGTTTTTATAAGTCTTTCAACCACAAAAGATGGTAAAAAAGAGAACCTTGAAAGTGAAATATCATCAGAATATGATAACCCCTTCTTTTTTGATACTGAAGGTTTAAACTTTATAAGGTCACACTGGGCAGTAGATAAAAATACGAAAAAACCGATTGTTCCACAAAAAGAATTATTGTGGGAAGTATATGCCGATGGTAAAGCACCATTTACAAAATCAAGTTTTTCAGCCGTGCCGAAATTTTTCACTTCAGATAAACAAATATATGGTAAAGATTTAACAATAGCTTTAAGTGCTAAAGATGCTGTTTCGGGTGTGCAGATTACAAATTACTCACTCAACGGAGCAGCTTATATTCAATACAATAAGCCTATTATTCTTGATAAAGAAGGTAAATATAGTCTTAAATATTTCTCTGTGGATAATGTTGGAAATATTGAAGAGTTTACAGGAAAAACTTTTTATGTTGATATTACACCACCTGTTACAAATTCAACAATTTCGGGTGTTAATATTGAAAAGGGAAATATAATTTCATTACAAACAAAAATATATTTTAATCCAACAGACGAAGTCTCAGGTGTTGCTAAAACATTTTATTCAGTTGATGGAGGGAAACAAATACTGTACAATGGTAAAAACATTTCTCTAATAGCATTGAAAGACGGTGAACATATTATAAAATTTTATTCGGTTGATAAAGTTCAAAATAAAGAAGATGTTCAAATTTTTGAATTTTATCTTGATAGAACTGCACCAATAACTGCATCTGATATACTTGGAGACAGGTTTATAGTGGGTGAGCAAATTTATTTTTCTGGCAGAACAAAATTAAAACTCACTGCTGTAGATAACAAATCAGGTGTTAAGGATGTACTTTATTCTGTTGATGGAGGAGGATTTATTCCCTATGCAGACCCATTTTATTTGCCCAGTAAACAGGGGCTTCACATAGTAAAATACTATGCAACTGATAATACCCAAAATGTAACAAAAGGTGAAGATATGGGCACTAATTATAAGGAATTTAAACTTAATGTTGATAAAATATATGTAGATTTAACAGGGCCTTCTTTAAATCATTCTATTTCAGGTGATAAGTTTTATGCAAGAGATACTGTTTTTATTGGGCCAAAAACGAAAATAAAACTTGTCGCAAAAGACGGGGAATCAGGTTTGAATTATATTTCATACAGCATTGATGATGTTCAAAAAGAAACAAAATATGACGAACCATTTCCTGTAGATGTAACAAGTGGCTTGCATAAAATAGAATATTTTGGCTATGATAATGTTAATAATAGAAATGTTGGGCAATTTTTAATATTTATGGATAATGAAGGCCCGGTAATAAACTACAAATTTAGTATTGTCAACATAGGTGAACAAAACGGATTAGAAGTGTATCCAAGTTATGCATCAATGTTTATTACCATTCAGGATCAATTAACAGGGGTTACAAAAATTTACTACTCTTTAAACGGAAAACCGGAAGTTTTATATAGGAATTACATAAAGGGGTTTCAAAAAAATAAAGTTAATACTTTGAAAGTAAGAGCTTTTGATAAATTGAATAATATAACAATTATGGAAATTAAATTTTATATTAAATAATTGAAGCCTTCAATTCATGGTAGGCAGTCTATTGAAAACTGTAGACTGCTTACCGAAAATAGATAGGTATAATTACTTTTCGAAAATAGGGGTAATTACTTAACTGACGGGTTAACCCGTCAGTTGTAACATGCTTATTATCATCCTTTATTTTCCAGTAAACACAAATTAATATTATATTTATTGACTTTACGGATGCACACAAATTAGTAAAACAAACATTATGAGACAATTTTACATTTTTTTTGGAACAATAATTTTATTTCTTATTTCCTTAAATCTGTATTCACAAAAAATTTATCCTTTAACAAGAAATGATTCATCAATGCTTGTTGAATATGATAAATTATATCAAGAACAGCATGATTTGGGGAGGTTAAAAGAAGCAAGTAATTTCTTAAATTTATCTGCAATGCTATACTGGGAGCGAAATCATTTTGGCGATGCTGAAAAAAAATTCCTGAAATCATTGGAAGTAAATAAAAGGCTATCAAACCAAAATGGCATTGCCATGATAAATAACAATTTGGCAATGATTTATGCCGATAAGCAAGAATATAAAAAATCATTAGATTATTTTGAAAAAACTCTTATCGCAAGGCGTGTTGGTAAAGAAAAAGTAGGAATCATTTCAGCTCTTATAAATCAATCAGTTGTTTATAATAAATTAAACCAATATGATGCCTCAGTTAAAAATTTAAAAGAAGCACTTGATTTGGCTCGTGAAATGAATGACCCGAAACAGATGAAAAGCTGCTACGGAATGCTATCTGAAACTTATCAAAAAGCTGGTAATATAGAACAATCAATGTATTACTACGATTATTTTAAAACGTTTAATGATATAGTTACAAATCAAAAAATCAAAAAATCAAAAAAGGAACTCGAAACAGAAAGGTTAAGGGCTGAACTTGCCGAAAGTGAATCTGAAAAAAAAGAACTTGAATTATTTAAAAAAGAGCACGAATTAAAAAAGAAAGAGGACGAGCTGGCTGAATCAAATACCGAAATTACATACCTGATTGATAATTTATCAAAAAAAGAACTTGCAATAAAAGTAATAAAAAATGAAGCTAAAATAAAAGAACTAAAAATAAAACAGCAAATTGAAAAAAAACAAAAAACTATTAATGGGATTCTTATAATATCCGGATTCATTGTTATCGTTGCCTTAATATTATTATATGCTTATCGTCAAAAAAAGAAGGCAAATATACAGTTGGAACATAAAAACGAGGAAATTTCACAACAAAACGAGGAGATTTTACAACAAAAAGAAGAAATACAAACACAATCAGAGCAATTACAAGTTACAAATATTAAATTGCAAGAGCTTGGTGAAATGAAACAAGGCTTGGCCACAATGCTTGTTCACGATCTTAAAAGCCCGCTTAATAGTGTGATTAATTTATCAGAAAAAAAGGAAATTAG
>JAOZNO010000199.1 GCA_029933755.1 Bacteroidales bacterium
CGTTTGAAATACATAAGTGAGTTTTTTTAGTGGATGTAATTATTGGGGTATAATTTGAATACGACTAAATATTCGTAAAACTTTATTAGCTGCTTAATTCATGCAGACAAATTTTCTACATTTATTAAACTGTAACACTTATGGTGAAAAAAAACATGTTTGGCTTCGGCTCTTCAAAACTATATTGGATTGGTTTCTTGGTTCGTCGGGCAATTTCAATTAATTCAATTAATGCACCACCCTCTTTATTATTTTCTTCTCCTCTTAATGCTTTGAAATATCTTTTTTTAAGTTCTTTTTTGTCCAAACTGTTTAATAGCTGTATCTGCGACTTAAGTAAATCTATATGATTTTCTTCAACAAAATTACCAGCACTAATAATGAAATCATTGCCATCCTTTCTAATTAAAAATATCCCTTCTCTCGTTCCGTCTTTTTCAATGGCATATTTACTAATATTTTGTAAAAGTTCAACAAGAATGTGGTAGGCCTCTTTTCTTGTTTGTGCTTGAGTGAATAAGTTGTGAAGGTTATCTTCTAATATTTCTAATACAGGTAAAATTGAGCTTTGAGAGAAATCACCTTTCTCAATGATTAAGATATCTTCAGAGAGCATTTTTTTATGATAGCTTATTGCTTCTGAAATATAGAACCCCTTATTATTACTGCTTTCATCAACTGGTGTTTTTGGGTTTAGCTTTACCTGATTATAAAAAATAGAAAGATTGTTTATTAATTTATCAAATACAAATTCTATTTTTTGACCAGATTTACGTGCAATTTCAATAAGCCCTAATCCTGCACCACCCTTTTCTGAAAAATTGTTATTTGCTAAAACATCAACATATAGTGCTCTTAAGCTATTTTTGTCCAGACTATTAACTTTGTCCAGTTTTTCTTTTAAATTAGCAATGTTTTCATTTTTAATTAAATTACCCGAAGTTATGAAATAAACATCATCTATACTCCTGGTTAGAAAAAAACCAGAATTAGCATTTTTTGATTTGGTGGAATCTTCTACTCCGGCATGGCGGATTATATTCTGAAAACATTCTGCCAGTAAAAAAGATACTTTCTTTTTTGTTTGTGAAAAACCATCCTGAACTTCAAAATGATGCTCACTTAAACCTATTATCTTAGTTGTAATTTCATCATTAATATTTCCAGCATACAATAAGCAGAAGTTATCATCAATAAATTGTTTAAAAAACCAATAGGTAGTGTTGTCCATTATCATTCAGAAATATCAAAATACACCTTAAAAATAGAACAAAATATAAACCTTTGAAAAAATAAACAAATAAATATTATTGTCCTTTTCTGACTACTTATTCTAGTATTTTTTAATTGTCTGAAAATTAGGTGGTTGTGCTTATGAGTGGTGTTTATTTGTTATTAAAAAATAAAATAATTTTTTGCTTTTTAACTGTTTATAGATGAATAAGGGTAGACAATTAATAATAAAAACAGGCAAATTACTTTCAGAAAGTATGAAAATTTAATGACTTGATTGTTGGTAATAACCTTAAACCGTTACACTTATGGTGAAAAAGAATTTACCTGGTTTTTGTGCTTTAAAATTATATTGAATAGCTTCTTTTGATCTTCTGGCAATTTCAATTAGCTCTATTCTTGCTTCGCCATCTTTATTATTCTTTTTTAAAGCTTTTAGGTATTTTTTTTTAAGTTCTTCTTTAGTTAAATTGTTCAGTAATTGTATTTGTGTTTCAAGTGGGTTTATATGAAACTCTTCGACAAAATTACCGGCACTTACCACAAAATTGTTTCCTTTTCTACTTATCATGAATATACCATCTTTTCTACCGTCTTTTTCCAGTGCGTATTTACTTATATTTTGTAAAATTTCTACTATTACATGATAGACTTCTTTTTTTGATGGTGAATTTTTAAATAAAGCTGGAAGATTTTTTTCCAAAATCTCCAATACAGGTAAAATTGAACTGTGTGAAAAATCGCCTTTTTGAATCATGAAAATGTTCTTTTCTAACATTTTTCTATGAAACTTTATGGCTTCAGTAATGTGATATGTACTAATGTACCTGCCCTGTTTCACTTCTTGCTTTGCATGTAAAGTTATCTGGTTATAGAATATGGAATGATTATCCTGAAATTTATCAAATACAAATTCTATTTTTTGACCAGATTTTCGTGCAATCTCAATAAGTCCTAATCCTGCACCACCTTTTTCTGAAAAACCTTTGTTTGCTAAAACATCAACATATAACTTACGTAAGCTATTTTTGTCCAGTATGTTTACTTCGTTAAGCTTTGTTTTTAATTCTGCAACATTTTCATTTCTGATTAAATTTCCTGATGTAATAAAGTATTGACCAACTATATTTCGTGTCAGAAAAAAACCTGCATCAACATTCCCTGATTTATTTTTATCAATTTTTCCACCATGACGTATAATGTTCTGAAAACATTCAGCCATTAAAAATGACACTCTTTTTTTTGCTTTATTAAACTCATTATGATGTTCAAAATTATGCTCACTCAATCCAATTATCTTATCTGTAATATCGTCATTGATATTCCCATCATAGAGCAAACTAAAATTGTCTTCACTAAATTGTTCAAAAAACCAATAGGTGGAATTATCCATATTAATTAATAAAAATACATTAAAAAGATAAAATTACGACAAAAAAGATAAGTAGTCAAGTGTATCGTATCTAATTGAAAAAAATCGGCTGATAACTTTGGCGCTGGTTTAAATGTTCTGGGGTTTCTATAATTATCTTCTATGAGCCTGTCCGACTTTCGGCGGATTAATTTACAGGGAATTAGTCATTGGTAATTAAAAATAGACGTTAATTATTATCAATTACTAATAACCAGTATACTAATTACTTGCCAGATATAAGTAATACGGATATTAAAAATATCCCAGAATATCTAAACTAAAGCCATAACTTTCTTCGATTTAAACAATCATCTATTTATAGTTTGTATAATGTCAGTTTTTTTGTAATAATTTATTTTTTTACATTTTGTTAAAAGTAAGCAGTATCCTATGTTCAGTCAGCAACTCCCTGTAATGCAGCATCTTTACTGCCTATTGGGAGCTGTGTACTATCAAACAAATTAACAAGACACCTTACTTAAGTGAATATTCTCAATTTTATGGACAAGTACTATTTGTTTGTCTCACTTTTTAGTTTTTTTGGTATGTGAAACTTATTTTAAGATTGGTGGAAGTTGGCAGTAAGCAGTCCATAGTACGCTGTTGTTCTGCAAAGTTAGCCTACTGGGAACTGCAGACTGTTATTGTTCCAAAATCGAAAAATATATAAAAAAGCAAAAAACTGACTTTATGGACGGACTCTTATTTAGTAATCTTAAAAGGATAATAGATTTTCAGCTTACGTATTATTTGTTATTTTTGAATTTCAAAAACCCTCATTGAGGGGTTTAATACGAAACTTAATTACTCACAACATGAATGTAGTTATGTGTCTGATACTTAACTTAGATTTAAATAGAAAAAATAAAAACCAAACTCATGAATAATTTATCTGCAAAGCAAAAACACCCAAAGGGCTTAATGGTTCTGTTTTTTACCGAAATGTGGGAGCGTTTTAGTTATTACGGCATGCGTGCCTTACTGGTTTTATACCTTACTGCTGAATTAATGACCGGCGGTTTTGGTTTAGACCGTGCAGCTGCACTTCAAATATATGCTATTTTTACAGGGCTGGTTTATCTAACACCAATTCCGGGTGGTTATTTAGCTGACAAGTATCTTGGGCAACGAAAAGCCGTATTTATTGGAGCTTTTTTAATGGCTATTGGTCAGTTTTTAATGGCCTGGTCAGAATTTGGCGAAATGGAATCCAGAGAATTTCTGCGTAATAATGGTTTGGGATTAATCATTGTAGGAACAGGTTTTTTCAAAGCAAATATTTCAACCATTGTAGGTAATTTATATTCTGAAAACGATAAACGTAAAGATTCCGCTTTCACCATTTTTTACATGGGGATAAATGTTGGTGCTTTAGCAGGTCCTCTAATTGCGGGATCATTAGGTGAAGGTATTGATTGGTTTTGGGGCTTTGGCTCAGCAGGTGTAGGAA
Organism: Bacteroidales bacterium; assembly: GCA_029933755.1. GTDB lineage: Bacteria > Bacteroidota > Bacteroidia > Bacteroidales > NBLH01 > NBLH01. Next base: position 4,098 of record JAOZNO010000199.1, read on the forward strand.
TGTTAATTAGTACGGTTTGGTTTTATATTCAGCGTGATAAATTGGGAACAGCAGGAATGCCTCCGAATAAAAAATTAAAAGAAGGTGAAACCTATTACAAATTTGATAATGGCGACCGCTTTGATATTTTATACTACGTAGTAGGAAGCATTTTACTGGTTTGGGGTATTATAGAGCTTTGGTCGAATATTTCAGAATTATCTAAAGACATCCTTAGTGGGGCACTTGCAATTATTGGTGGTGGTTTTATTGCCTATGTGATTTTTAAAAATACAACGGGGAAAGTAGCTTGGAGCCGAATGAGCGTAATCTTAATCTTAGCGATATTTAATATTTTCTTTTGGTCAGGTTATGAACAGGCCGGCGGAACATTTAATCTGTTTGCTGCAGAAAGCACTAACAGGTTAACTTCGTGGTTTGAAATTCCGGCAACTCTGTTTCAATCTGTACCGGCATTATACATCATTCTTTTTGCCTTACCTTTTGCGGCCCTTTGGCTAAGACTAAATGCTATAGGTAAAGAACCCCGAACACCCGTAAAGTTTGCTATGGGCTTAATTTTAATGAGTATTGGTTTTATTATTATGAATAAAGCAGCACAAAATGCCGGAGATGGATTTATGGTTTCACCCATGTGGTTATTAATGGTTTATTTTATGCATACCATGGGCGAATTAATGCTTTCGCCAATTGGGCTTTCTATGATTACCAAACTTGCCCCACAAAAAATTGTTTCTATTATGATGGGAGTTTGGTTTGGAAGTATTGCAGCGGCTAATTATATGGCAGGTATACTTGAAGATCTTTTATACCACTATTGGCCTGATATGCATCTGTTTGCATTCTTGACCATGACCACTTTGTCTACTGGTGTATTGTTGTTAATTATATCGCCTTTATTAAATAAAATGATGAAGGGAATTCATTAAAATGAAAATAAAAGCCTGTTTGACTTTTGGTGAGAAATATGTAAGCGTAAAGTCGAAATTATGCGAGAGAACTCGACAGACAAATAAAAAAGAACTGCAGAAAGTATTAAAGCAGTATATATAAAGTGCACATTTAAACTACAAACTAAAGCTGTTGTAAAATTTAAGACCGCAAACTAAAACAGTAACTATATAAATTAAATGAGACCATATATTCTAGCAGAAACAAACTGGGATACACTTAAGAATGCTGAAATTGAATTGGCCGTTCTTCCCTGGGGTGCTACGGAAGCACATAATTATCATTTGCCCTACGCAACCGACAATTTTGAAGCGAATCTTATAGCTGCTGAATCAGCTAAATTGGCATGGAATAAGGATGCCAAAGTAATAGTATTACCTACAATTCCTTTTGGTGTTAATACGGGGCAATCAGATATTTTTCTTGATATAAACCTTAACCCTAGTACGCAATTTGCTATTTTATCAGATATTCTTGAAGTTCTTAACCGACAGGGAGTCTATAAATTTCTAATTCTGAATAGTCATGGGGGAAATGATTTTAAACCAATAGTGAGGGAATTGGGGCTTAAATTTCCGAAAATGTTTCTTTCTTTTGCAAGTTGGTATCAGTCAGTTGATTTAAAAACCTATTTTGATAATCCTGGTGATCATGCAGATGAAATGGAAACAAGTTTAATGCTTTACCTAAAACCAGATTTAGTTTTACCTAAAGAAAAATGGGGAGATGGAAAAGAGAAGAAAAATAAAATATTAAGTTTTTCAGAAGGCTGGGCCTGGACTGAACGTAAATGGTCACAAATTAGTGAAGATACGGGAATTGGTAATCCGAAGTCAGCAACTAAAGAAAAGGGTGAGAAATATTTTAATGCTGTTTGTGAGAAAATAGGCAATTTGTTTATTGACATTTGCAAAGCGGATATTCAAAATTTATATGAATAGATTTACCGAAAAATATTTTGTCTAAAACTTATGAATTTACCACATATACAAAATGACAATCTTGCTGAATTCTTGAAAAAGGAAGATGTCATCCGTGAAACAGCGGCACAGATCATGAAAGATTTTGCATTGTTTGGTATCCAAATTTTATTTTCAGGTAAAATAGAATCTGCTTATGACGAACTGCTAGAACAACTTGTTAGTCAGATAAATATCTTGCTTGAAAATGATGATAAAATACTTCTTTCAGTACTTTACCAGGTAGATATTTCTGAAAAGGATTTGAGAAAAACGAAATTGGATTTCCCAAATTATGATCAAGTTGAAGTAATTGCACATCAAATAATTGCAAGAGATTTAAAAAAAGTGCTATCACGTAGGTATTTTAAGTCAAAACGATAATACATCATTAAAAGTCCAATTCATTTGTTTTTTTAATGGTAGTTATTTTATAGCAAGTTAAAGCTGGCAGTAAGAAGTCTCCATTAGGCAATAGTGCTTCAAAATGTGACTGCTGAAGACGGGGAGCTATTGTTTCTTTAATTAAAATAAGTGAAAATGTATAAAGTTTTGACTTTAAAATTCGCCTTATTATAAATAATCTGTAATTAAACGCAAGAATTATTCCATATTTGTGTCCAATAAATTAATGCTAATTTTAAATTATGAGAAAATACATTTCTATTATAGCCGGGGTATTTATAATAGCTATTGCTTTAATTATAGCGATGACTTTTATAAAAAATAAGAAGAAAAAACAAACTCAGGCACAAAAAATCACGAAAGTAGTTTTTGTTCAAACGGTTCAAAATAAAACTATTCCGCTTT
>JAOZNO010000200.1 GCA_029933755.1 Bacteroidales bacterium
AAAGAATCTAAGTTAACATAAATAATTGCATGACAGGAAATTAGCCTTAGACTTGCCAGGTGCGAAACATTAGTTAGTTAATGATACAAAGGGTTAATGATATAATGATTTAATGACAATCAAATAATAACCTATAAACGGATAAAATAAACTAATAATCAATAACAGCGTAGCAAATGACTAATGACCATTTAATGACATGCATAGCATAAATTACCAATGACAATAAGTGACAGCGTAGCATAAAATGACCAATGACAATTAGTGACAGCATAGCAAAATGACCAGTGACTATCCAGTAACATTATCCCTTTTCGGTAGCCTAACAGTAAAAGTACTCCCCTCACCTATTTTACTTTTCACACTAATTTCACCATTCATTCGCTGAACAAATTCTTCACACAAAATTAAACCAAAACCACTCCCATTTTCTCCTTGGGTCCCCCTTGTTGATTTATTTTTTCCAATTTTAAACAAATTATCAATTCTTTTTTCTGATATTCCTTGCCCATTATCAGTAATTTGAATTAAAACATCTTCATCTTGCAAAAATGCCTCAAGTTTAATTTTTCCATTAACAGGAGTAAATTTTATTGCATTACCAATCAAGTTATCCAAAACACTCTTAAGCATTACTTTATCAGCACACATCTCTATTTTTTCATCAACTTTTAGTTCAAAATTAATCTGTTTTTGTAAAAAATGTTCATTAAACCGTTCAAAAGCTTTATTATAATACGATTTTAAATAAAAACGTTCCTTATTCACAGAAATCTGTCCGCTCTGTGACCGTGCCCAATCTAATATATTCTGAAACAGCTCATGATTACTTTTTGAATGCTTAAGCAAAATATTCATAGCTTCTGAAATATCATCTACTTGCATACTTTCAAAATTATCAATGGTTGTTTCTATAATAGAAGCCATCGTTGAAAAGGAATTTTTTAAGTCGTGACTGATAAATGAGAATAACTTATCTTTGGTTTGAATAAGCCTATTTAGTTCAATATTTTGTTCTGCAATCTGTTCATTTTTATTATTTAATTCGTAATTTAGACTATTCAGTTCTTCAATATTATTTTTTAGTATTTCTTTCCTTTTTTTTTCAATTACCAAATTAAATTCCGATTCATTTTGCTTTTCCAGTATTTCCTTTTGTTTATTAATAAACTGGTAAACCAAATCAGGAATTTGCATAAAGAAAATACCTAATAATAATATATAACCCGATTTGTAAAGTTGCCCCATTGGGTCAGATGAAATAACATTTTTCATTAATTCACTATCAATTTCGTTAAATTGTATGAAGTAGTTTAAATTAAAGGCAAAAAGGGTTAATAATGTAGCATATAATATTAGTTTTTTATCATAACGAAGTACCGATAAAAACATAAGTATCGGATATATAAATATCGAAGCAGTGGTAGAAACCGCTATAGCTGAAAAATATGCAGAATTAATATAAATATGAATGCTAAGTGCAAATATATCAACAGTTACAGAGAAATACCTTAGAAAATAGAAATTTCTTCCCGTTCTTATTAAATAAGAGAGATAAATATTATAAATTAAAAATATTCCGGCAGGAATAGCTGCTAAATAGGCTTCTTTATAAAAGCCTTTCAGAAAGGTTACTATAATAAAAGCAAAAACAACAACGATTAATACCCATCGAAATTTTAAAGCGGTCTTTTCACCTTTTTCTGCAGCTTGCTTAAATAAGTAATTGTCTATATTCATAAATGTTAATTCATCCCCCCAGTAAATTATTTTTTCAAAAATACAAGCTCTAAATCAATTTATCAAATATTTTATATCTAAAAAATAACAATACTCATCAATATTGCTTTTGCTGTCAATTATTATATAAGATATTGTATCATATTAGTTTATCCCACTTATTATAAAAATCAATTAAAATCAATTAAAAAGAAAACATGTAATTTTAATTACATATAAGCTATTTTTTTTTATTTTTATAAAAACTATTTAAGAAAAACACAAAGAATTATACTAATCTAAATTAAAAAATGATGAATTTTATTAAAAGTATTGTTTTGTCCACACTCCTTATGTTTTCCTTTAACATAACAGGTCAGGACACAGATCAGCTTAAAAAAAAGGGGCCTGCAGATGATTATTCCCGTAGTTCAATATCCTACTTATTACTGAACTTTGAAGGCGAAAAATATTCAACTGAATTGAAACGTGGTATTTATGGCAGTGTTGTTCCATCTAAGTTTGATAACAATGACATGAAGCAGAAAGTACTTAAAGCACCCTACTACCATTCTTCAAACCCTAATACAAGAAGGAATATAGAATCGGTACAAAGAGCTTTAGCTACTGATTTATATGCGAATAAAATTGTTAAATACTGGTGGAGAGTTCGGGATGATGGCAGTTACTCAACTGACTTAATACAAAAAAGAGGATTTTACAATGCTACAGATATTGATGTTAATGAGGCTGATGCGGAAAAAAGAGGCCGTGCTACCCTTGCCGATGCAGGAGAAAAATTAATAGCAAACAGCTATGTAATGGTTTTAGACTATAATAATATTAAAACCATGACTGATATTTATGATGCACAAGATGAAGCAGCCAGGAAGACTGCTAAAAAGCTAAACACAGAGTATAAAGCTGTTGAACGTAAAAAAAATGGTTATACTGGAAAATTAATGGCATATTTATTTCAGGTTAATTATTCTGATACAGTACAAGGCTATTTTATGGATGCCTTTACAGATGAAAACACTTTGGATATGAATAAGATTGATAAAATTTTTAGTGAAGTATACTCTCCTTTTAAATTTGTTAAATCTCAATCAGTTAGCGTAGACGGTACTCAAGCTAACCCCGGCGAATTTTTAGCACCTGTTGTACAAAAATCAAAACAACAATTAATGATTAAACTGGTTAATAACGGAATTGGAAAAGTAATTAATCAATTAGAAAAAAGTCTGGAAGCCTTCCGTGTAAAAACGCCACTTGTTAGTACCAACCCACCAACTGCTAAAATTGGTAAAAAAGAAGGACTAACATATGAGAGAAGATATTACGTGTGGCAATATGTAGAAGGCAATAGTGGTAAAACTGTTGCTAAAAGAAAAGGTGTTGTCCGGGCAAGAAAAGTGGCAGATAACCGAAATGATGAATTAGGAGCAACACAATCTTCTGTATTCTATCAGGTTGGAGGCCAAAAGTTGGATATTGGTATGACTTTACAAGAAAGAAAAGATATGGGTATTGGATTTGGTGCCGGTTATGGCGGAGCCGGAGGCGTAGTACGTGCAGATATAAATGTTGGGCAATGGTTGAACGTACCTGTTAGACAACTTAAATTATATGCTGATATTATATTTGGTAGTACTGCATATACCGGAGTAATACCTGTTGCTGGTAGTACAGAATATAGCACCATGCCAGTCAATGGTGATTATTCCGAAAATAAATTCTCCATTGGTATTTTAAAAGAATATCCTCTTGCACGCAATTTCCACTTCGGTTGGTATGTTGGATATACTGGCGAATCTGTTAGCTGGGAAGATGAAACAGGCTCAGCTACAGAACGTACCAGTGAGCAACTTTCAGCTGCAGGTATGAATTGGGGACTTAAATTAGGTACTAATTTGTTTGCACACAATTTTCAATTAATTGGAACATTTGGTGGACATAATTATGGTGATGTTACCTACGCATCAGGTATAACTGATGAGGAAAGTATTAGCCTGGGACAAGTGTGGGTTGATATTTTTCCTGAAAGAACAAGTTCATTTAGTGTAGATTTATCACTAAGAATTACCTTTTAATCAAATAAACAAGCTTATTTATATAACAAAAACAATTTAAGCGTTAATTGAATAGTTAAAAAATCAATAATATGAATCAAGTCCCATTTTTTGGGAACAGAAACATATAATGACAAAAAAATTAATTAAAATTTAAACATATGAAACAAGTCCCGATTTTTTCGGGACGATTCCATATGGTAATTAAAAACAGTTAAAAAAATGCATATGAAAAAACTAAATTTATTACTGGCAATAATTTTTATGATTTCGATTGCCAATTCGTCAGTTGCTCAGGTTAAAAGAGAGTTTAAAAAACTATGGGCAAGTGATATGAGTTATGAAGTTGCTGTGGTAGGTATAGGGGCAGATGGCACAAAATTATTAAAAGTATGGGGCTATGACAAGAAAAAAGACCTTGCTAAAATTGATGCAAAAAAAAATGCCGTAGCTGCATGTCTTTTTAAAGGTGCACATGGTAGCAGAGAAAAAAATGTACTACCTATTATTCCAGATTCAAGAACAGCTGGTGATCACGAAGCCTATTTTGATAAGTTTTTCACAACCGGTGGTCAATATCTTCAATATGTTGGATTAACAAATGATGCAACAGGTAAAGATATTGTAAAAATGAAAAAGGGCTATAAGGTAGGTGTTGTTGTTTCTGTTAATTACGACGCACTACGAAAAGAAATGGAACGTCAGGGTATTGTAAAAAAATTAAACACCGTACTTGGTGGTGCAAAAAAACCGACCATCATGATTGTTCCTTCAGATAACTGGTGTATTCAAAATGGTTATAAAATGACATTTGATGATCAGGGAAGTAAAAGAACATTACCTGATTATAAAGGAGCATTACAAGGTAGCTCTGATTTACTACTTGTTATTGGTAAATTAAACACTTTAATGGCAGATAGAGGTTATCCTGCAAAAAATCTGGAAACTGAATTAAAAAACATAGAATCAACAAGTGCAGAAATGAACATGATGTCAAGTAAAGAATCAGGTTCAGATATGGCAGAATCACCAATTGACATTTTAAAAAGAACAGCAAAAGCTGATATCATTATGCAGTTAACCTGGACTATAAATCAACAGGGACCAAAAAAATCAATTACCTTTAACTTACAAGGACTTGACGCTTATACCGGCGAACAAATTGCAGGTGCTCAAGGAACAGGAACACCATCATTTTCAACAGAGCTACCTCTTTTATTAGAAGAAGCAGTTTTGGCACATTTAGATAATTTTAATTCTCAGTTAATGGCTCATTTTACTGATTTAGCTGCAAACGGCAGAAAAGTTAAAATTAGAATTCAAACATGGGAAAATTGGGACTATGATTTAGAAGAAGAGTTTGAAATAGATGGCGAAGAAGATGAATTAGGATTCCTTATAGAAAACTGGATGGAAAATAATGCATACCAGGGAAAATATCATTTGGGAGATGGTTCAGCAACTTTTATGATGTTTGATATCGTTCGTATTCCTTTATATTATGAAAGAAAAGGAAAGCAACGTGCCATGGATACTCGTAGGTTCATTAACGGTTTAAGAAAATACCTCAAAAATAGCGAAGAAGAAATTATTTCAAAAGTATATATGAGAGGATTAGGTGAAGCCTGGTTAATTGTTGGTGAGAAATAATTTTGCTCAAACATGTATTAACTCACGGGTTAACCCGTGAGTTCTAAAAAATAAAATTATTAATTTAAAAATAGAATAATGAAGAATAAACTAATTATATTATTGTCCGTTTTCTTGCTAAGTGCTCCAACTTATGCTCAAAACGATTTAGGTACTATCGATGACTATGGTAGAATTGCCATGACCCCTGTTCTTCCTAAAACAATGGGCGATATGCCTGAAAATTCAAGAAGAAAATTAATGAGCAAATTACAGCAAGTAGTTAGTAAAAATGAATTAGGTGGTGTGGCAATTCAACCACAATTTATTATTACGGCTACGGTTGATGTTACATCAAAAGATATTACCTCAACAGCACCGCCAATGGTAGCTATGAGAATGGAAATAACCATGTATATTATTGATTATGTGAACAAAACAACTTTTGCTTCTGTTACGGTAAGTACCAAAGGAGTTGGCAAAACCGATACAAAAGCCTATAATGCAGGGATTAAAAATCTGAACCCAAAATCATCAAAAGTTCGTAGTTTTATTAAAACAGGGAAAAATAAAATTATTGAATATTATAATACACAATGTGATGTAATTATTAAAGAAGCTCAAACACTTGAAAAACAAGCAAAATATGAAGAAGCAATTCATAAACTAATTACAATACCTGAAGTTTGTCAGGAATGTTATTTTAAAGCAATGGATGCTATTGACCCAATTTATAAAAAAATGATTGGCGAAACATGTGGAGATGATATTACAGCTGCAAAAACGGCATTGGAAAACAATAATATTGAAGATGCAAAAAAATATTTAAGTAAAATTCAACCAGGTACTGACTGTTACGATGCTGCTGTTGACTTAGCAAAACAAGTAAATACGATGCAAGCTGAAGTTAATGAAGAAGAAGGAATTGAGCAATCAGGATCAGAAGAGTTTGTTTTACAAGCTACTGCACCTGCTACCCGCGAAGAAAAAGTAGCGGCTTACAAACAGACTGGACATGAGTATAATCAAAGCCAAACACAGGAAGAATATAATGTAGAATCTGTAGATGAGTGGTAAATTACAGTAATCAGTTCACAGTTTTCAGTAGTGTAATAGCTACTGTTCGCTGTGGATTAAGTGCGATAATAAAAAATACTTTAATAAAAATGTAAAAAAACTAATTATGACTCACAAATACATTTTAAAAATATTCCTGGTGGTTCTTTTCTTTTTTACTGCTATAACTAGCTTTTCGCAAGAAAAAGTAATTGATAAAAGCCAAAGAAAAAGACCTGATTGGGTACATAGTACTCAAAAAGATTACATTATTACAACCGGAAGAGGCAAAACTGTTGATGAAGCTAAGAATAATGTTGTTGGTGAAATTCAAACAGA
>JAOZNO010000201.1 GCA_029933755.1 Bacteroidales bacterium
CCGAGTACAAATTTATCATTAAATTCTTTAGGTTCATTGAAAGGTAATATGTTGTTTAAATTAAATTCCAGATAATTAATTTTATTATTTTTTGCTAAAAACTGGTTTTCGTAAAAAGTTTGAATATTTATTACTTCCTCAGGCAGATTATTATCATCATAAACATTATCAGAAGCATAATTTATTTTAAACTTATTTTCAATTGCTAAAGCCTTCGTATATTCATAGAATAATTTGTTATCTGTTTTCAAATGAATCAGTGCATTATCCACTAAAAAATCAGTATAACGGTTTAAAAATAAACTTGAACTTAAGCGTTTTCTTATTCTTTTAGCTTGAGGGTCAGGAAATGTAAACCATATCTCGTTTACTTCATTTTTTGCAAAAAAAGATTGAACAAAATCAACGCGAGTTCTTATAAATGCTACATTTTTTAAATTTTTTTGTAGTGCTGTTTTTGCTCCTCTAAAAAGGCGGGCACCTTTAATATCAATTCCTATAAAGTTTTTTTCCGGATACCTTTCAGCAAGTCCAACAGAATACTCACCTTTTCCGCATCCTAGTTCTAGTACAATAGGGTTTGTATTGTTAAAAACGGATTCTTTCCATTTGCCATACAGGTGAAATTTTTTGTTTAAAACCTCACTAAATTCGGGTTGATATAAATTATCAAAACCCGTCATTTCTTTAAATTTTTTTAACTTATTTTTTGTCACTCCGTTTTTTCAATTTTTATACCTACTTGTTTAATTCCTTTTAGCTTTAGGTTTCTCATTCCTTGAATAATTTCAACCGTATACTTCCCGGCTTTTGGGAAACGGACACCTGATTTATATACAAAATCATTGTGCCAGCTATCACTTTTTTCTTTACCAATCCATTTTCCCTTTTCATCTGACAGGGTATACTCTAAAGTATCGCCTGCTATTTGGCTATTTCCTAAACTTGTATAAACAAACAACCATAGGTTGCTATTTCTGTAATCAGATGTATATGAGAGACTTATTATTAAATTATAAACATCAGATGTATCATTAATTAGAAAATCAAATACTGCGGCTTTGTCGTTTTCCCATATTTGTTCAGGTATTTCAAGATTACTTTCGTAAAATAGATTTTGTTTACAAGCAAATAACCCACTTATTACTAGTGTAGTAAATAAAAAATATGAGATTGTTTTATTAGGCATTATTATAATAACTTTTGTCAGTTTTAATTTCCGGTTTTCAGATTTTTTTCCTTTTTATTCTTGTTTGAATATTTATTTGATTTGAAAGGTTTTCGTCTTTTTTTTCTATTTTTTTGTTTACTATCAAACTTGTCAAGACTATCTTTGGATAACACATCAGCAAAACCTAATCCTAAATCCGGACTTAGGCTTTCTTTTTTAACAAGTTCTTCAACAATAACGCCGTTTTTATTTTGTGTGATAATTTCATTAATACGGTCAATGGGCACTACCGTTAGATTTACCGCTGCATGTTCATGAAACGAGTACCACATCTGTTTTTTGTATACATCTGTTTTTAAATGAAAAGCTCTTCCCTGCCTTGTTTCCAAAACGATTGAAGTTTTTGGGAAATCCTTTTGTGCATCAATATAAGAATCGTTTTCGTAGTTAAGGCAGCATTTTAGTTTGCCACATTGCCCTGCAAGTTTTTGAGGATTCAGTGAAATTTCTTGATTTTTTGCTGCCGTTGTAGTTACTGAAACAAAATTAGTAATCCAGGTTGAACAACAAAGTTCTCTACCACATGAGCCAATACTTCCAATTCTACCAGCTTCCTGTCGGGCACCAATTTGTTTCATTTCTACCCTGATTTTAAACTCATCTGCTAAAACTTTTATCAGCTCTCTAAAATCAACTCGTTCTTCAGCAATATAATAGAAAATAGCTTTATTTCCATCACCTTGGTATTCCACATCCCCGATTTTCATGTTTAGCTTTAATTCACTGGCAATAGCACGGGCTTTAATCATTGTTTTATGTTCCTGATCAATAGCATTTTGCCATTTATCAATATCTGCTACTTTTGCTTTTCGATAAACTTTTTTTAGTTCTGTGTTTGGTGAGATACCGTACTTTTTTAATTGTTGTAATACCAATTGTCCTGAAAGCGAAATAGTGCCAATGTCATGTCCTGGCGAAGCTTCAACAGCTACAATATCACCTTCTTCCAGTTTGATACCATTTACATTTCTAAAAAAGTCTTTTCGTGTATTTTTAAATCTTATTTCAACAATATCCAGCGGGTTAATCCCCTCAGGTATATTTTCCAGCCAGTTAAAAACATTTAATTTACCGCATGAAGTTTTGCAGTCAGTTCCTGTATTTGATAAAGAGTTACATCCTCTTGAGTTATGTATAGTGCATCCCATGGTTTCAAAATAAATAAGTATATATATAGTTTAGTTATAATGGTACGGATGCCAGTAAAAAATCTTTTCCTAAATGCAAATCTATTTCTAATAATCATAAATTATAATATTTACCTAATATATATATCAGGCTGCTTTGCGTCTTAACAATTTTACCAGTTTTAGGGTAAGATCTAAAAATATAATCTTATCCATACCATTTCTTTCAATATGCAAATGTGCTTTATTAATTTCTTTGTAAATATCAAAGATATTATTCTGATGAATAAAAGTAGAAAATTTTAGTGAAAAATTTTCTTCATCAACTGTTAATTGGTTTAATTTCTCTTTTTCTGTAGGAGAATTGTTTAAAATAAAATTCTCCCGGAACATTTTTAAGGTATATTTTAAAAAGCTTTTTTGTTGTTCACGTCCCAAAGTTGAAATCTCATCAACCCATTTTGTTAAATCTATAATTTTTGCTGAATAGGATAGGCGCATTAATTCAATAAATAACTTGAAATTATATTTTTCATTATCACTTTCTTCAAGTACATCAAGTGCTTTAAAATAATTTCCATTTGCTAATTTAGTTATTCTATTCAGTTCAGTTGTTTCAATTTGGTAAGTTTCAGCAATATGTTTTGATAGACTTTCATTATCAATTTTGGGTATTTTTACAAACTGTGAACGTGATCTTATTGTATTAATTATTTGCTCAGGATAATCAGAAATCAATAAAAAGAGCGTTTTCATTGGTGGTTCTTCAATCATTTTTAAAAGCTTATTGGCTGATGATGCATTCATTTTCTCAGGCAACCAAATAATCATTATCTTATACTCTGCTTCAAAAGTTTTTAAATTTAGTTTTCTGATAATTTCACTGCTTTCATGAGCGAAAATTCCAGCCTGACCACCTTCTGAACCAACTACATCCAACCATTCATCAAGGCGGTGCTTTTTATGTTCAAGAATAAACTTACGCCATTCGTTTGAAAAATTATCACTTATTGGTTTGTTGAATTTTTTTGTGCGTACCACCGGATATACAAAATGCAAATCAGGATGAATTAGTTTTTCATATTTGTTACAAGATGGGCACGTTCCGCATGAATCCGTTTCAGATTTATTGGTACATGAAACATATTGAGCATAAGCAATGGCAAGTTCAAGTTTGCCGGCACCCTCTGAACCATGTAGTAATTGAGCATGACTAATCCGTCCGGTATTAACAGTGTTAATAAACCGTTTAATCATTTTTTTTTGCCCTATGATCTTGCTAAATTGCATTTTTGAAAAATTCTTTGGTTATAATTTAAGCATATTACCCATTCAGACTAAAACATTAGTGTAAATCCCTTATTTATTTTTTTATACTTTTCTATTTCAGCTTTTAAAAATTTAATCTGTTGATTAGCTATAAATTCTCTGAAAACTTCTAAATCACTTTGTTCTTCTGTTTCATTCAATTTGTCAATATATTCAGCCCTGTCTTCTGTGAAAATTTTTATTAATACATCATTATGGTAAAGTTGAATATAATTCATTAACAGCCTTGCAAGTCTTCCATTTCCATCTCCAAAAGGATGAATGTTTACAAAATTATAATGAATATCAGATGCAAATTTTATTATGTTTTCACCTTTAATTTTATCAATTCTTTCATTTATAGAGGCGCATAATTGCTCTAATAAAGACGGAACTTTTTTAAAATCAGGGAAATACTTTTTATCAACATATACTTGGGCAAGTCTTAAATCTCCTTTTGAAGTATCGAAACTACCCAAAGCTGTATTTGTAAACCCACCGGTATTTTTCATTAAAACAGCAGCAATTTCTTTGATAAATTCAATTGAGAATTTTCGTTTTTGCTTAGCTTGTACCTTTATGTATTGAAAAGCTGCAAAATGATCTTTTATCATTAAGTGGTCTTCAAGTGGTTTTCCTGCCGCTGTGATATTATTTTCTATCAGTACTTTTGTATCTGTTTCCGTTAAAGAACAACCTTCTATTTTTGTTGAATGCCAAACAATTGAAATCATACAAAACTTCTCATAATCGAGCACGTTTTGTAAATCAAGATTTACATATTCTTTTTTTAATCTTTTTAATTCAGACCACATTGTTTTGACATTATTTTGCCACAAAAGTATACAAAATCCTCCGATTTGATATTAATCATAGAATAGTTCGTTGATATTTTTTATTTTTGTATCCTTAAAGAAAATATTTTTATTTAATTTATTATTATGCAAAACATTGAAGATTACAATTTTAAGGGAAAGAAAGCAATAATTAGGGTCGATTTTAATGTACCTCTTGATGGTGATTTTAATATTACTGATGATACTCGTATCAGGGCAGCACTACCAACTGTTAAGAAAATTGTTAAAAATGGTGGTTCTGTAATACTTATGTCTCATTTGGGAAGGCCAAAAGATGGACATGAGGATAAATTCTCATTAAAGCACATACTTAAACATCTGTCAAACTCATTAAATATAGATGTTCAGTTTGCTAATGATTGTATTGGAGAGCAGGCTATTGAAAAGTCTAAATCGTTAAAACCTGGAGATGTTTTGTTATTGGAAAACCTGCGTTTTCATAAAGAAGAGACTAAAGGTGATGAGGGATTTGCCAAAAAGTTAGCTTCCCTTGCAGATGTATATGTAAACGATGCATTTGGTACTGCGCACCGGGCACATGCCTCAACCACCATAATTGCTAAATTTTTCCCAAATGATAAAATGTTTGGCTATGTTATTGGCAATGAACTAAAAAATATTGACAATATGCTTCAAAAAGCAGAAAAACCTTTTACAGCAATAATGGGTGGTGCTAAAGTTTCAAGTAAAATTGATATTATCAAGCATTTACTTCCTAAAGTTGACAATTTAATAATTGGTGGCGGAATGACTTATACCTTTATCAAAGCACAAGGTGGTAAAATTGGCAATTCGTTGGTTGAAGATGATAAATTAGAAATGTCTTTGGAAATTATGGAATTAGCCAAAAAGTTAGGTGTAAAACTTTATTTAGCCGTAGATGCTGTTTGTGCTGATGACTTTAGTAATGATGCTAATACTTATGAAGGTGATGTTAGCAAAATTAAAGACAATTGGATGGGTTTGGATATCGGATCTGAAACTATCAAACAATTTATTGAGGTGATAAATAATTCAAAAACCATTCTTTGGAACGGTCCGGTTGGTGTTTTTGAGATGGAAAAGTTTGAAAAAGGAACAAAAACAATTGCTTTTGCAATTGCTGAAGCCACAAAAAAAGGTGCATTTTCACTTATCGGTGGTGGCGATTCAGTTGCAGCAATAAATAAATATGGGCTTGCTGATAAAGTTAGCTATGTTTCAACAGGTGGTGGTGCACTACTTGAATATATGGAAGGTAAAGAATTACCGGGTATTAAAGCTATTAGAGCTGAATAATCTCTGATAAAGTACAAAGTCGTCATTACGAGGGCTTTGACCGTGGCAATCTCCTACTGTTAGGGAAGTGGTTCATTTATTCAAAATCACAGTAGAACCTACTTTAGGAGATTGCTTCACTTTGTTCGCAATAACGTTCTTTTTTTCTTATAAAAGCCACCTGTGGTGGTTATTTGTCGATAAATTTACCGCTATTTTCGGCAGCAAGTTTCTTCATAAAATCTTTATCGCAATCTTCACCAAGCCCAATTGTATGAATTTTTACACGTTTGGCACTGTTCCATTCAGCTGTTTTTGCCACAATTTTGTCTTTATTTGTTATTTTACCCGCTGTTGGTGAACCATCTGACAATAAGAAAATAACTTCTACACCAAGTTCTGCATTTGCATCAGTTGTGCCAGCACCTGCTAACTCTAATGCTTCTTCAAGTGCATCCGAAATATTTGTGCCACCGCCTGAGTGTAATTTTTCAAGATATGCAATAGCCAAATTTTTATTTGTATTTGTTGCCTGAACTAATTTTTTATGCCATTTTTTTACTCTATTTTCAAATACAAATATGGTAAAATAGCTATCTTCACTTAAACCTCTGATTGAAGGCATCAACTCTTTTTTTGCTTTGCCAAGTTTTGTTAATTGATTGTCCGTTTGTTTTTTTACCAAACTGCCTAGTTTACCACCAACCATATTGCCAACAGCATCACCCGTTTTAGATGTTACACTTGAAATAACATTTCCTTGCAGGTCAGTTTCGGCTTTACCTTCCATACTACCTGAAATATCAATTACATAAACGAACTTTTTGCTCGATGTGGTTTCTATTCCATAGTAGTCGCTTGATTTTTTTGTCATGTAGCAGCTTGATAATAATATAGCTACAAAAGCTAGTAGGGATAATAATTTAATTTTTTTCATAAAATGTAGTTTGATTTTTTAAATTAACATTAATAAATTTTAGCCTGATTAATTCATAAACTTATTGATTTATATGTTAAATTTCAATAGATGT
>JAOZNO010000202.1 GCA_029933755.1 Bacteroidales bacterium
CAATAATAAAGTTTCCTGTTTTATCAATAAATCCATAGCCCGTAATCCATTTATTATCTACCAAAGTATGTTTGTAAACTCTGGCTAGTCCTGAGTGGAACTCATAAACACTTATTGCCTGAATTGTAAAAAGAGTTTCACCTTTTTCGTTTATACAAGTCCATGTTTTGTTTTTGGCTACTACAGATAAAGATAATATGATAAACAGATTCAATAAAAATATTTTCATAGATTTGAAAGATTTGAAATTAACAATAAATTTAATCAACGATCACAATAACCAAAATTATATAAAATTATTAAGCTGTGAAAGAAATAGTATGGAGCATTTATTTTAAAGTTAATCAAATCTTTCTATATTTAGATTTTTAAAACTAAAAATTACTTGTAATGAAAATTCTTAAGAAAATACTCATCTATTTTATATTAGTAATTATGGGATTAATAATTGGCTCCTATATTTATTTGCAAACCCAAAAGCCTGATTATGATGGAACATTAAACTTAAAAGGCTTACACGATAAAGTAGAGGTGTATTTTGATGAATGGGGAATACCACATATTTATGCTTTAAATCAGCATGATGCCTATATGGCACTTGGTTATGTTCATGCACAGGAAAGATTATTTCAGATGGAAATGATGCGTAGGGTAGCAAGTGGTCGTTTATCAGAGATATTAGGTAAAGATTTAGTGGAAACTGATAAGTTTTTTAGAGCACTCGGACTAAAAAAAGCAGCAGAAGAGACAATAGCCAACACGAATAAGGACAGCATTTCAAGGGCAGCAGAAGCATATAGAGATGGTATTAATGAATATATAAATTACGGTAGTTTACCAGTGGAATTTTTGCTTATTGGAATATCCAAAGAGGAGTTTACTACTGTAGATATGCATATGATTGCAGGATATATGGCTTATACTTTTGAGGCAGGCTTTAAAATTGACCCATTAATGACAAAAATTGGAAGTAAGCTTGGAAACAAATACCTTAAGGATTTTGCATTGGATTACATTCCCGGAACAGAAAGAATACCAGTTCATCCAAACACAGATAACGAATTTGCTTTCGCTGATAAAATTAATAGTATCATTAACAATTTGCCTATTCCATTACTTGTTGGAAGTAACAGTTGGGTTTTAGCAGCGGAAAAATCCAAATCGGGCAAAGTTATTTTTTCAAACGATACACATATTGGGTATGCACAACCTTCGGTTTGGTACGAGGCTCATATTGAATATCCGGGCTTTAGTATGTATGGAAATTATCTTGCTGGTATTCCATTTGCACTTTTAGGACATAACCAACACTCGGCCTGGGGACTTACCATGTTTGAAAATGATGATTTGGATATGTTCCGTGAAAAACTAAATCCGGAAAACCCAAATCAAGTTTGGTTTAAAGACCATTGGGAGGATTTAGAAATTATAAATGATAAAATAAAAGTAAAAGGTAGTGAAGATGTTGATTTTCAATTAAAAATAAGCAGACATGGGCCAATTATGAATGATTTATTGGGTACTATGGATAAAAATGAAGACCCTATAGCCGTTTGGTGGATTTACCCTCAGTTTAATTCAAGACTATTGGAGGCATTTTATGTAATAAATCATTCTACAAAAATGGAAGAAGTAGCTTATGCTGCCAGTTTAATACATGCCCCGGGATTAAATGTAATGTATGGAGATATTGAAGGAAATATTGCCTGGTGGGCTGCAGCCAAATTAATAAAACGTCCTGAACATGTACAAGGGAAATTAATTTTAGATGGTTCAAGTGGCAAAGATGAGTTTCTTGGGTTTTATGATTTTAAGGATAATCCACAATCGGTAAACCCACCAGAAGGCTTTGTTTATTCAGCGAACAATCAGCCTGATACAATTGCGAGCATTCTTTATCCGGGCTATTATGCACCCGAAGACCGCGCAAACCGTATCGTAAGCTTTTTAAAAACAGAAAAAAAATGGGATATCTCCGAAATGAAAAATATGATAACCAATGTGGTTTCTACGCTTCACCCTGAGGAAGCAAAAGTGATTTTGGGACAGATTGATAAAACTAAATTGGCTGATAACCGGTTAAAAGCTTATAATTTGCTGCTGGATTGGAATGGTGATCATCAAATGGATGATATTGCACCCACTATTTTTTATAAGCTATTATATAAGGTGTTGGAAAATACCTTTACAGATGAGCTGGGCGATAAGGATTTTCAATCAATTATTTCTACACATATGATGGAAAGGACATTCCCTATACTCTTAAAGAATGATCGTTCTGTTTGGTGGGATAAGGTGAGTACTGAAAATGTTGAAAAAAGGAAGGATATTTTCAATTTAGCCTTTGAGCAAAGCATTAATGCTCTTGAAAAGCAGTTAGGTAAAAATACAGACGAATGGAAATGGGCAAAAGTATATACCCTGGAACATTTGCATCCAATAGGGCGTAGCGGCGGTGTTTTAGCCAAAGTGTTTAATGTTGGCCCTTTTCATTTAATGGGCGGCCAACAAGTAATCAACAATATTCATTTTAACTTGAACAGTACCGGTTTGTATAAAGCAACATATGGCCCAGCTATTCGTATTCTACTTGATTTCGCCGATATGGACAACTCGATCAGCGTATTACCTACGGGTGAATCGGGCAGGTTTATGAGCAAACATTACGGTGACCAGGCAGAAATGTACAACACAGGGAAATTTAGAAAACAAATGATGGACAGAAATGAGATTATTAAAAAATCGAGCTTATTAAAATTAATTCCAGCAAAATAATTTGTAACTACTCAGCCACCTATTGTCAAAAAAATGCCACAGATTCACAGATTTTAAAACAAGCTTCGCTTGTTTTTCTGTGAGGAATCAATAAAGTTGATTTCTTTAATCTGTGAATCTGTGGCATATAATTGTTTATAAGGTCTATAAGCATACTGAATAGTAACAATAATTTTAGAATTATTAGGTTATTTTTTTATTAAATTTCATTATTTTTTTAAGCTTGTCTGAATGAAGGCTTACACTCAAAAGTAAAAAAATGAAAAATTAAGAGAGCGAAGCAAGAAAGAAGTCTAATTAAATTTAAAATAACGGAGGATAATTATGAATAATTGTAAAACCTGTCAAGGTTCAGTTTATACAAGAAGAGATTTTGTAAAAAAAGCTACATTAATCTCCGCTTCACTTTGTGTTGGAATGAACCTGATAAGCTGCAAGAAAGATACACCTGTTACTGAAAAGAACTATTACATTCAAAAAAAAGATGAATTGTTAAATGATTTTGATGAGCTTTCTTTAATTGTCAAAAATATACTACTTGAAAATTTCCCTTTATCAAGAGTAAACAAGTGGAAAGATGAAGCAAAAAAAGAATATAGCCTTATTATCCCACAACTACCGTATGTTGGCGGTGATGATTCTGACTTTACACGATATCTCATCCTTTCGGCTGCATTTATACCATATCTGAAAATACTCAGAGAAAATGGTATTTCAACACGTCAGATTGGTAAGTTAATTTTCGATGCATCAAAGATTTATTATAATAGAGAAATCAGCAAAGTGCTTAGGCCGGCAATAAAATGGTACACTCTTTCAGGTTTCAATCAAAACTCAACAAAAGAACTTGCTTTAAAAACACAGCTTCGGAAATACAAAGAAGATTGGGTAATGGAATTTGTTAAGGGCGAAGAGGGCAAATTTGAGTATGGTATAAACTATAAAGAGTGTGGTTTGGTAAAACTATATAAAGTTTATGATGTAGCAGAATTTACACCCTACCTCTGCTTAACTGATTATTCATTATTAACATTATTGGGTATTGAACTAAAGCGTACCCATACGATAGCTAATGGTGCGGCATCTTGCGACTTTAGGTTTATCAATAACGATAAAGGCCCAACAGGGTGGCCGCCTGAATCTCTTCCTGAATGGACAGGTAAATTTGAAAGTTGACTGTCAAATATTGTTTTTATCATAAATAAACTTCGGATTACCACATATAAAAATGGAATGGCAGAAATATATAATACGGAAAAATTCAGGAAACAAATGATGGATTGGAATGAGATTATTGAGAAATCGAGATTGTTGAAATTGGTACCTGTGCAATAATTTATTTAACCATATAAGGAATATAAGTTCATTTAAGAAATACAATTAGACAGGGTTTAGTTATTAAAATAGCTTAACCCTGTTTTTTTAATCAAGATTCATTTTATCTTCAATATATTTACTTTCTTAGTCACTAGCCAACACTATTATTTGGTCCTTCTCATCAAATATTATATCTTCATCCTTGTTTGGATTTAAATGAACAGATGCTTCCTGTTTGCCGTCCTTTTCGTCTTTGTCTTTATATTTCCTATAGCCTATAACAGTTTCGTTATGATATCTACTCATAATATATACTATATCTGAATAAAGATATTGATGATTAATTTCTATAAAATTTCTTGCATCCCTAAAATATATTTCAGCTCCTTTATCGTCAAAAAGTTGTTTAAAGATATGATATCGACTAGTATTTTCTGAAATCTGAGCAAGGAATAAACTTGTTAGTCTTGAACTAATTACAAAGTCATTATTTGAATCTTGTTCAATAAGTTTTTGATTTTTCTCATAAATCAATTCACATACAATATAAAGCTTGATATTTTCTTTAACTAATATTTTTTTTTCAATCTCTCTTAAATATAATAAGCATGCAATATTTTTTAAATCTGCTTCCTGACTATTTAAGCGGTCATCTGATAAAATAATTATATTTCGATATTTTTTAAAATCTTTATCTTTTAAATATTTGTAGAAGTCTTCACTTTCTAAATTTTTATCCCTAATATTTGATTTGAAATCTTTCTTTTTTAAATATTCTTTGAAATCATCATCTTCTAAATATTTTTCAAAGTCTTTATTCTTAAAATCAATATTTATATATTTGTCATTTGAATCTTTGTTTGTGTGATTATTTTTTAAATATTTGTTTATGAGTCTGTTTAAATCCTTGTTAGTAAATTTATCTTTTAAATACTTATAGTCGGAGTAATCATGCGTATCAATAGTGATATTGAAATTTTTTAATTTTTTCAGATTCTTATCATCTAGCTTGTCTGAATCAATATTATTAGATATAATTTTTAAATCTGATTTTCCCCCAACATAGCTATCAAGTTCCGTAATTATTGTCCAAATTTTAGAATTCCATCCAAGAATCAGAATCTTTTCCGGCTTCTTTTCTGTTTTCTTTTCTGTTTTAAATGGTAGTTCTTTGTTATTTATAACACTTTCTTTTATATCGGTTTCTATAAGTGACGGTTTCCCTTTTTTTATTGATGGGTCATTTTGGGATATAAGTATAATTTTATCATTAGAACTAATTTTGTATTTACGCTCTGGATTAAGGTTAATGAGTTTTTCCTTATCCTTTGAATCATTTTGAGTAGAAACTTCATCTATGTTTTTTTTGAATCCAATTACACTAGCGTTATTATATTTTAACAGTAGTTCTTTATAAGAGATATTATCGTCTATATTTTTAAATGTGTAAATTTCGTCGTTTTCAAAATTCAATAACTCAACATAAACTTCAGGTAATCCCGGTTGTATCGAGGTTTGTGCAATAATCCGTGCAGAAAATTCATCAATATTTATAAATAAAGCCTTTTTTTCACTTATAATATCAACTAATTTAGAGTTTTCTTTATTATGTATTTCAGCTATTACATTTGGTTTGGTTCTCTGTTTCTCTGATGAGTTTCTTTTTTCTTTATTCTCAGTTTTCTCTATTTTAAATAAATTTCCTGAAGGGAATTCTTTAAAAATACCTTTAATGGCCAAAAGTGTTTTTATTATTTCACTATCTGAGGTATTACTATTTGAAGCAATAATTATTACTGATTTTGCTTTTTTTATACTAAGCTTTTCAAGATCAGCCTCAACTGTAGAATCACCCGTTCTACACACTATTTTTGTTTTTTTTAATTCGGTTATCGTGTGTCTAATTTCATCTTCCATTACACCATTGTCTTTCAAACCCATTACAACAATACAAGACTTTCTATTTTTCTCATCATCATTAGTCTTTACCAGCTCTTCTATGATTGTGAAAATTTTAGGTGACCAGCCTAATATAATGGTATGATTTTTCTCAATAACCTTGGATTTTCCTTTTTTTAATTCTTCTACCCTTTCATGAATCATTTGGGTAAGAATACTTATCAAAATACTGGTTACAAAAATACCTGTGAATACAATAAGGATATAAAAAAACCGGTAAAACCAGGTTCTATCGTGGACTGAATCAGCACCAATAGTACTTAACAGGAATGTCCAGAATTGTTCAATGAAAGAATTATCGATGGCCAAACTGAAAAACCAAACAAAAAAAGTAATGATTAAAACGGTTATAATTGTTATCAGGAAAAGCCAACCAATTAACGAACCAATTCCTTTAGATAATGTATTTTCAAATTCATATTTCAGTCTATCCAGAATACTTTTCATGATTTATAAGCTTAGTTATGAATGAATTTCCTAAGGTATAAAAAATTATTCGAAAACTAACGATATCTTCTATAAGTTTTACGTTATAAAAATTTTGTTTGAGAAAAATGATCTACGAAATTTGATTTACTACTATGAAAATAATGATTTCATAAAGAGAAGTAAAAAGAGTTTATAAATTCGAAAAGTTGATAAATCTTAATAATCGTTGAAAATGAATTTTTAATATCTTTAGCATCATAATCATCATAACAGAATTGACTCTGTTCAATTAATAATATGATAATATTACTCCATTACTAAAA
>JAOZNO010001016.1 GCA_029933755.1 Bacteroidales bacterium
AATATTCATTGTATGTTCCGCAAGATGTTAAAGAATTAATAAAACTATCAGGTGGTAACGAAGCCTTTGTAAAGCGATTGGATATTTTTTTTGAAAGAGATTATTACATCGTAGATAACGAACCGGGCTTTTTAAGCCCTAA
Organism: Bacteroidales bacterium; assembly: GCA_029933755.1. Lineage (GTDB taxonomy): Bacteria > Bacteroidota > Bacteroidia > Bacteroidales > NBLH01 > NBLH01. Next base: position 143 of record JAOZNO010001016.1, read on the forward strand.
TTTATATACCTGGGCAGGGAGATATGATAAATCCGCAAAGATGATACATAAAATAATTACGGAAAATTATCATTCAGGCCGTGGTGGTTTACCCGGAAATGATGATTCAGGCTCAATGTCCTCATGGTTTGCTTTTCAGGCAATGGGCATATTCCCAAATGCAGGGCAGAATATGTATTTAATAGGTAGCCCTATTATTGGAAATTCAAAAATTAAAATGGAAAATGGTAAAACATTTGAAATTAAAGCACATAACTTATCTGATAAAAATATATATGTTAGCAAAGCTACTTTAAATGGGAAACCATTATTACAAGCATGGTTTAAACATACGGATATTATTGACAATGGAATATTAGAACTTTATATGAGTAATACACCTAATGCGTGGGGAAACAAAAATCCGCCACCATCTATGAGTGATAAAAACTAATATTTATGTAATTTTGCTGAAATGAGAAACATACTAATATTAAGCTTATTATTTACAATTGTCAATTCGTTTGCCCAAACAAATTCGATACCCAACTGGGATAATCAGCTTTATTTAGGCAATAAGATAACAGCAGGGAAAAATGACTGGAAGTTTTCAGGTGAATTACAAGTACGATTGAAAAACTCAACCAAAAGCCTTAATTATTATTTTGTTGAAGGTGTTGTAAGTTATTTAATTTCTAAGGACTGGGAAATTGTACCTGATTTCAGGTTCAGTATTAAACCAGATAAAACAGAATTTAGACCTGGCTTTGGTATTGTTTATAAAACAATGAAAAAAAACTTTCAGTTTGTTAATCAGCTAAAATGGCAAACTGACTTTGATACAGAAGGTAATTCTGAAAATGCTATGCGTTATGCTATTTTTTTTAATTACATGATTCATAAAAAATATATCCCTAATTTTGTTGCAGGTGCTTTATACCGATGGTCTGATAATGATAATTTTTTGCAATTTGTTCGCTTTGGTCCCGGCTTAGCCTTTGTGTTTGATGTAAAACACGTACTTAATATAAATTACTTACTAAGTGTGAAAAATTATGATGGGGATTGGGCATGGGCTGGTATTCCAGCAATACAACTGGTAATAAATATTAACAAGGACTATAAATATGTACCTGCTAAATATTTTAATTTTTAAGAACGACTTTAAGAAAGCACCATGAATTTTAAACGTAAACCACTTATATTACTTGCTGTATTTTTCATTAGCTTTAACAGCCTGTGGTCGCAAAAAGAAGAAACACTGTTTAAAGACAGTTTGGATGGTGCATTTGACCTTAGCAAATGGCTAATTGACCTGAATGGCTTTATACCCATAATTTCGCCAATTACTGAACCAGCTGTAGGTTATGGTGCTACGGTGGCTGGGGTTTATTTCATCCCAAAAGAAAAGAGTAATAATAAGGAGTTTAAAATGCCTGACATTGTAGGTTTAGCCGGAGGTTACACACAAAACGGAACATGGTTTGCCGGAGCTGGCTATGCAGGCTTTTGGAAAGATGACCATGTTCGTTACCGTGGTATTTTAGGCTATGGTGATATAAACCTGAAGTACTATGGAACTGGTGATGGCTTTCTGTCAAAAAATCCA
>JAOZNO010000203.1 GCA_029933755.1 Bacteroidales bacterium
CTATGCATTTTCTATGTCTCTGATAAGAAAATGTAAAAGATAAAGCTTTTGAAGTCTTAATTTTCAAGAGTCCCGATATAGATTTTGTAAGGTTTTTAAAGTAAAAACTAACAAAAAACATAATCGGGATAACTGACAATTAAGACGAGAATAACACAGTATTTAGCGTTTTCTTGCAGAGACTAATTATCTAAATTATTACTCATAAATCAATACCGCATTTGCAACAGCACGAGGTTCTGGCGACAAAGCATAAATATTGTTCTCGTAGTTACTATTATAAGGTGAAATATTCAATATTTCATTGTCAACAACCAGCGTACTACTGCCACCAGGATCAAATCCCATGGCTTTAATCATACCATATTTTATTAATATCGCAGCCATATCAATATGTGTAGCACCAACAGATTCCCTAATTCTACCATTAATAGTGAGCACAAATATATTATAATCCTTGTCTATTCCTACCGCAATCTTAGGCCCTCTCATATCAGTGTAATCAAGCCTTGCAGCCTGTGTTTTTATCGAGTTTTTACTTTTCCACCCTTCTAACTCCATGTTTAGAGAATCTTTTCCATTATTTAACAGAAATGGCCCTGCTTCAACAGCATTTACAATATTTTTGAATTCAGGATAAATAAATTCTAATTTATCCCCAACTTTTAAGTTCTTAGGGAATTTATCCTTTCTAAAGGATAAGCTTAAACCAACAGGGTATAACGCAACAGACTCGTTTGGTTTTGAATTTATAATGTCCATAATTGTGTTACCCGATAAACGTATAATTGTTCTACCATTACCATAAATATCATCTTTATCGTACATTAAATCATAAAAGCAGTATTCCGTTTTATCAATATCAGTTTGATTGATAAGATTATGCAATTTAGCATCAAAGGAGAACTTATGCTTACCAGATGTAACAGTGAATACAGTTTTAGAGCTAACGAGTCTTATATCAGGCTTTCCATCCTTATCAATAAGTAATGCAGCTTTATTGAATAATGGAGGTGACAATACTTTTCCATCAGAAATAATTAAACCTAGTGGAGAACCAATAAAAGATTCAGGAAGACCAAGTTTACCAACCAATTCAGGATTTAATATATAACCACCATTCCAACCAACACGAACCTTTTTATCATTTTCGTGGGTAAAATCATCAATAAATTTAAGAACGGTTTTAGTACCTGTATCCGAAGAAAGAATAGCAAAGTTTAAACGATCTTTACCTTTAGTTATTATTTTAGCAAAAGCACCACTATAAGGTAAACCATCAGGATGAATACCCGATAACTGATTATGATCGATTAATTGATTCTTTGACTTTTTATGTTTAATTCGACGTAGAACCTTATTTATAGGATTACCATTCTTTATAGCATCCTCTCTGATAAATTCTAAAACCTTCTTTTCACCAAATTCATCACATAAATACATATAAAGATCACCATTTAAAGCATCTGAAAACTCTTTTGAAGTTTGAATAGGTGTTGGATATGCAAGGCATGTACGTACACCAGCAGGTACAAATTGAATATAACCATTGCCTTCAGGAATACCCATAATATTTGCAGCAATCTCTGAATTAATATTTCCTATATGAAAGCGATCAATATCAAGAATATCAGTCATCATAGAGGCATTTCTGCGAGTAGATATAAAAAAGCCGTTTTTATCCCTAATTTCGATTAATGTTTCTAAGGCTTCCTTTCCTAATTGCTTAATATTAACACCAACTGATAACTGTTTCGTTCTAATTATTTTAATCAAACCACAATCATACAACAGTTTTAAATCCTTTTCATCACCTTCTAAAATGTAATTTTTTATATCCTCAACCCTAGACCAACCTACCAGCGATTTCTCTAAAGCAAAAATATAAATAGGTGATAATTTACCTTCAGCCTTTTTTAATAATTTTTTAGTAAATTCTTCCTCTACAGGTATTTTTAGTTTATATCTAATTGATTGTAAGGCAAATAGCTCAAGTTCATAAGTAACATATTTACCCGGAAAATAAGCAATAGGCACATTATCTCTAAGTCTTTCAAGTAAAAATTTTCTGTTATCTATTCCTATTTTATAAGAAGAAGTAATTTGTGATAAAGCTAAATTCCAATTCGTAAAAAAATGTGAACTACTATCAATTTTAATCTGATAGGATGCTTTAACGATATCGTTATGTAAAAGATTAATTAATCCGGTTAATTCCTGAAAAGTATAATCCTGATAAGGATAATAATTATTGTTTCTGTGCCGATAGGAAAAAGAATGATCGTGTTTGGTAGCTTGTTCTCCCTTATGGTATTTAAATAGATTATCTACAGCATTATAGAATTCATGTATTTTATGAATAGATATATCAGTATATTTTAAATCAGTTTGTATTTGATTTTTAGCAAATTCCATTGCTCTGCCCCTAATAGCTTGTTCTTCAACTCTAAAAAAAGAAGGATCAATTAATGATTTTAAGTAGAGCATAAAAGTTAAATTACCATATCCCTGCATAAAGTAGCGATTTTCAGTATTAACAATTTGCTTTACTAAAGTAATATTTTCATTGTTTAACTTTTCATACTTAACAAATGATTTTTGAACATAATCAACAGATTTAGCGTTATCCAAAAGTTGTAAATATAATTGATGAATAATCTTATCAATGTTATTACTTAAGGATTCAATACTGTATCTCTTCTTAACTACATTTTTGTTATGCATAATTTCTACAACATATTTATGAGCAAAAAAGACTCTTTGGGTAACCATTTCAACATGATTTGCTGTAATTACTTTTCCATCATATTCAATTACTTTTAATCGCTCATTTTCTGGTAAGTGCTCACCAATAACCTCAGAATACACGTTTTCAGGAAAATATCTTCTACAGAAAATCGGAACACCACTAGCAGTAGCTTCAATAATAGGGAGTCCCCTACCCTCAGTTTTACTAGGTAATAAAATTAAAGATGCAACATTATATAATTCCGGTATTCCTATAGGAAATTCAAATTTCTTTTTAAAAGCTTTTTTATCAAATTCGCTAAACATAAAACCAAGATGAATTCTTGAAGCCTTTTCTTCAGGAAAAGAATCGAGCAAGTCTTTAAACCGTTTAATCAGTTTTATAAAATAAGCGCTTTGACCAGGAGGAATAGGACCTGTAACTAAAATAGTTAACTTTAAATTAGGTGCTTCATTAAATTTATTAAGAAATTTTCTTTCATCAAAAAGGTTTTTAACCAAGCGAAAACCCACTTCTATTCTCTTACGTGAAACAATTCTGGTGGGTTGTAAAAAAATTATATTCTCATCTACAAAATTTTTAAAAACTTTTGTTTTGTTTCCAATTAAAATTGGATGCGGGTCATCTAGGTCAACCAATTGATTCTCAATAACCCCTTCAACAGAATATGCTACAAGCCTTTTGCTATTTCTACTAAAAACCTTTTCAAATTGTTTTAAGGTATCAAGTTTTTTTCTTTTGCTAATATTTGAATATTCCTCAGTATCTACAGCTGTACCAATTTCGTTAACATTTCCTGGATTATGTCCGTTAATATTAATAACATGTTCTGTCTGTTTTCTATTAATATGAAGGCTTAACCACATTTTTGACTCCCATGGAAATATAACATCAATTAAAGAGAAAAACTCACCAATATGGCTGTTTGTAAAAAAGAAATCACGGGGGCCATCAGACAACTTTTTAATCTTTTTATCCTCTTCACTATTGCCACCTTCCCAATAAAAATCGTGACTATTATTAATTACCGGTATTCCCATAAATTCTGACACAAGAATAGTGGCTAGGCTATACGAAACATTTCCCGGGTTTGAACAAACATTGAGTAGGTATAAAAGACGTATATTATTATCCTCAACATACTTTGAAAGCTTTGCAGTAATCAATAATACTTCATTCCAAAAATCAATAATTAATTTATTATATAATACTCCTCCCCTATCAAGTTTCGTATTAAAAAAAGAATTATATAGTTTCCAATCATCAAAACCATTACATTCAGGTATTTCAAATTTCTTTGTATCTTTATGTATTAATTGTTTAGATTCAGGATAAAATGCACCCGCGATATAATGAATTTGCGTATCAAACAAGTTTCTAAAGATTTTAGCATACTTCTCAACCTCTATAGTAACCCCATCAACAGAATAGTAATAAGTTAAAAAAGCAACACCTGAATTTTTAAGCAATTCTTTATATTCATCATATGTTCCAGAAAAACTCTCAGACTTTAAATCCTTTTCTTCTCTAAAACGATCAATAAATAAGCCTAAATCAAACCATGTTTTTATTTTTTCGTTATGTAGTGATTTTATAAGTTGCTCAGAATTTACACGATTTTTCATAAGTGAATGGCTTAAGTTAAAAATAAAAAGAGAAGTATTAACAGCTAAAAATACGAAATAAAACTGACATAAAAAATAAGAACTATATTTGCAATTTTAGGCCACCTTTATATGTTCAACGATAAGTTTCAAACAATTAAGCAAAATTACAAAAGTATTGTATGGGCAATAATTATCTTAATTTTAAGTGTTTTTCGCATAAACACCTCAGATTCTATAAAGGAATACCTTGTACCGCATAGTGATAAATTAGTCCATATCTTTTTATATACAGTTTTTAGCTTTTTGCTACTTATTGAGACAGAAAAAAGCAAACAAAAGTACATTTGTTTGCTTTACGCATTTCTCTATGGAGTTCTTATGGAGCTATTTCAACATTATTTTACAATATACAGAAGTTTTGAACTCTACGATATTTTAGCAAATACTACAGGTGTTTTAGTAGGTTTTCTAATATATAAGCAAGTAAAACAAAAATTAAATTTGTAAAAATACATCTACATTCTTTGTTCCATCCCGAAATTGACCAACCGTTAAACTTTTAAATTGTGAATACAATTTATCTCTTAAAGGATCTAATTCAGTATGAAAAGGGCATAATTTCTTCTTTTCTTCGTCATCTTCACAAATACGAACGCCTATTACACACTCATGGAAAAAATCAAGTCCATCAATAATTTCAACAATATCAAGCAATGAAATACTATTTGCATTTTTTCCAAGACTAAATCCACCATGCGGTCCCTTGGTTGAATTAAGTAATTTATTTTTAGATAACACCTGTAATATTTTCCCTAAAAAAGGAGTTGGCATTTCTAAATCTTCAGATATTTTTTTTATTCCTATTTTTGTATCATCCTTCTGATGAACAGCTAAATATAACACCGCTCTAATCGCGTATTTACAAGTATTTGAAAGCATTTCTTTGTATAAACAGTTAAGCGACAAAGATATAAAAATATATTTAATATATCTAACTCTTTATATACTTAATCAATAGCAGATTAAGACTTCTTTAAGTTTTTATTATTAATGTATTGTTCTCTAAATGAAGTTTTAAATGGAGCTAAACTACGCTTTTTACCAAATATATTTTTAGCAAAATATTTAACAAAAAAGTTCTTTATTCCAATAAATCCAAAATCAAATAATTTCACATTTAAGGTAAATAGTTTATAAAAACTCATTGCCAAAGTAAAAATTCTCATTTTTCCAAAACGCTCAATATCTTCTTTTCTATTGTGAAGTAATAATACATGAATGTCTATTTTTTGCGGACAAACCTCGGTACACTTACCACAAATAGTACAAGCATAACTTAAATGTGCAGATTTTTCAAACGAATTGAAAAACGGACTAATTACAGAACCTATTGGCCCACCATAAGTATTATTATAAGTGTAGCCACCTATATTATGATAAACAGGACAAGCATTTAAACAAGCTCCACATCTTATACAGGCCAAAACATCACTTTGTACCTCTTGATTTAATATATCAGTTCGTCCATTATCAAGTAAAATAACATGCATTTCTTCCGGCCCGTATTGCTCATTATCTCTTTTAGACCCAGTAAAAATAGTATTATAAACCGTAATTGACTGCCCGGTTCCATGTGCAGATAGCACAGGCCAAAAACTACCTAAATCTTCTAAGGATGGAATAATTTTTTCAATACCCGCAATAACAATATGTGTTTTAGGAAAACTGGTAGATAAAATACCATTTCCCTCATTTTCCGTTATTGCAACACCTCCTATATCCGCTATAATAAAATTTGCACCTGTTATTCCCACTTCTGCAGAAGTAAATTTTTTGCGTAATAGTTTGCGAACAAATTCAGTCATTTCCTCTGCAGTACTATTTTCATCCATATCAAAAAGACGTGCAAATAATTCATTAACATCTTTTTTTGATTTATGCATTGCAGGAGTTACTATATGATAAGGCTTTTCACCAGCAACTTGTACAATAAATTCACCTAAATCAGTTTCTACAGAATCTATACCTTTTTCTATAATAAAATCATTAAGCTCAATTTCTTCGGTGGTCATAGATTTCATTTTAACCACCATTTTTGCATCTTTCTCACGTAAAATATTAGAAATTATAGATAATCCCTCCTTACGATCAATAGCCCAATGAACATTTATTCCATTAGCAATAGCCTTCTCTTCAAACTGTAATAACGATTTATCTAATTGCTTTAAAGCCCGACGCTTTTTATAACCTGTACTTTCTTTGGCCTTTTCCTTATCTATATATCTTAAAAATCCATTTTTTACAGCAGCATCATATTTCGACATATTAAATTTAATAGTCTTACGATGCTTTAAATCGAAAGATACTCTTTCTGCATCCAGTAAAAACTGTTTATAGTATTTGTTCATTTTTACATTTTAATTAATCATCGACTAAGGAATT
>JAOZNO010001017.1 GCA_029933755.1 Bacteroidales bacterium
TCAACTTACTTTAATTGGTAATTTATACGATGAGTTTTATCAAAACTTTTTAGCCAATTACACTGATTTTATTGAAATAATTAAACCTCTGCCCCAAAAAAAACTCAACCTAAAGCTTTCAGAGTTTGATGTGGGTTTGGCAATTGAAGTTTCTGATATTGATATCAATAAAGATATTGCATTATCAAACAAAATTTTCACCTATGCACAATCCGGCTTATACATTCTGGCAACAAACACTTCAGCACAAAAGCAATTTACAAAGGAACATCAAAGTTTGGTCATCGTTTATAAACAAGATGTTAAAAGCTTACAGTAACAAATTGAACGAATTATTCAAACTAAAAGCCTCATCCGTAAAGAAAAAAAACAACGCTTTGAATATGCAAAAAAACTTGCCTGGGAAAATGAAAGTGTGAAACTGGTAGAAATATGGAGTCAATTATTAACCACAAAGGACATATAGAACACATAGAAAAATAGATATGAGAATAACAAAAGAATACATAAAACAGGTAAATTACAAAATAGTCGGGGCGGCTATTGAAGTCCATAAACAATTAGGACCAGGACTACTGGAGTCAATTTATGAAGAGTGTTTATACGAAGAGCTTCTGATGAGAGGCTTACATCCACAAAGACAGGTAAATTTACCAGTTCTATATAAAGGAAGACAAGTAAAAAATGATCTGCGTATTGACTTACGGGTAAATGATATTATAATTTTAGAATTGAAATCTGTTAATAAAATGGCTCCCTTATTTGAAGCACAATTAATGACATACATGAAACTCGCAGAAAAACCAAAAGGACTTCTCATTAATTTTAATGTTACAAAACTAACTGATGGAATTATACCTATCGTGAACAAAATATTTGCAAATTTGCCCGACTGATATCATAAACTCAAAAGAAAAATCTATGTGTTCTTTGTGCCCTATGTGGTAAAAATCCTATATCTTGGTATTCATATCTGAAAAATAGATCTAAACTTGCTCTTTGAGGTTTTTATTACTTTTATCTTTTTACTTTTGTCTTCATAATGCAAAACATCCTAATTATATATCCACACTGGCCTCCATCAAACCTTGCCGGTGTACATCGTGCAAGATTAATCAGTAATTTTTTGCCTGATTTTAACTGGCACCCAATTGTTTTAACGGTAAAGGCAAAATATTATGAAGAAAAGCCTGATTATGACTTCATAAAAACAGTATCCACAAAAACAGAAGTTGTTTATACTGATGCATGGAAAGTAGGGAGAATCAGAATAGTAGGAGATATTGGTCTACGTTCGTTCAAATATTTAAAAAAAGAGGCATTAAAAATAATCAAAGAACGAAAAATTGATTTTATTTGGATTCCTATTCCGTCATTTTATGTGGCTGTTTTGGGTAGGGTATTGCATGAAAAAACAAAAGTTCCTTACGGAATTGATTATATTGACCCCTGGCTGCGGGATATTAGCAACCGGAAAAATATTCGCTCAAAATTAAGTAATCTAATTGCTAAAATACTGGAACCTTATGCTGTGAAAAAAGCTTCATTGATTTCAGGTGTTTCTACACCATATTATCAACCGGTTTTAGACAGATGTTTTAAAAATAAAGAAATTGAGCATGTTGGTATGCCCTACGGTTTTGACCCAAATGACCATAAAATAGAACTTGAAAATATTAAATATCCCTGGGATAATTATCCTGATTGTAAACCCATTATTTATGCCGGA
>JAOZNO010001018.1 GCA_029933755.1 Bacteroidales bacterium
TTCTATTGTTAAAACAATTTCTGAATAATTACAATATTTTAATGTGAAAACATGAAAGGCAAACCCGTATTGTGACTCTGACCACGTTCAACGAATGTAGATTTTATAGCGTTTTAAAATTGAAAAAAGAAAACAGCTTAAACGAAAAAGACAACAACAAGTAAGCTTATCTTATTTGTTGTTGTCTTTTGTATGTTAAGTTTTTAGCCTGATTATTTCATGAATCATTCAAGCTAAGGATTTTTACAATATAGATTTTTATTCCTTATTGTATTTTTGTAGTTTTTCGATATACGTTTTGTTTGTATGTTCAATTAACTCTTTCATTGCTGCATGCGCAGCATCACCATCTTTTGCCTCAAGAGCACTGTAGATCTTTTCATGAAATTTTACACGTACATCTCGTTCACCTTCTATATTAGCATATATGAAGTTTCTCATTCTTGGAATTAATGAAAAGATGGGTTCCATTGAAATAATAACAAATGAATTTCCTGAGGATTCAGTGATTTTTGCATGAAAAAGGTTAATTAAATCAGCTTCAGCTTGAATGTGATCTGGATGGCAACTAATTAAATCATCGATAGACTTGCGAATCTCAGCTAAACTTTTCTTAGATCGGTTAATCGCAGCAAGCTTTGTGATTTCCGGCTCAAACATTAACCTGGCTTGATTTATATGCAATATTAAATTATTATCAAATTTAAGATCATAATAGAGCAAAAGAGAAGATATTGCATCTTTAATATTATAATCAGAAACGTACATGCCACTTCCTTTCTTGATATCAACCAGACCTCTTGCACTTAATCTTCTTAGTGCTTCTCTAAGTGCAGTTCTACTTACAGCAAACATTTTACAAAGTTCATGTTCAGTGGGTAGTTTTGAGCCAGCAGGTAACTGTTTATCTCTAATAGCCTGTTCAATTTTACGTTCTATTTTTTGACTAAGCGTTTGCGAATCTTTAATTGGGGAAAATAAAATACTCATTTGATAGCTTTAAATTTGTCGTACATATTTATTAAGAACAAAGGTAGTTAAAAAAATGGCATTCCAAATTTATATTGTAATATATTTACTGTCAGATGATATGATTGGAAAAAAAGTTTTAAAAAATATGATTTTTGAAAAAACAGAAATGATTATTTTATAATATGTATGACAAATATTTGTTTTTTAATTATTAAATAATTAGTTTTGGCCACTCAAATGCAGATGTACACATATTAATCTGTTTATATTATTAATTAACCGAAAAATGCTATGAAAGGAAATTTATTTAAGATTATTATTTTCGGGATTGTTTTTGTACTTCAATCCGGAATTGGTGTTGTCTTTGGACAAGATGGAAAATCCTCATATACTATTACTGGTAGTGTGACGGATGAATTTACTCAGGAATCTATTCCTGGTGCTACTATAATGATAAAAAACACAAGTATTGGTGTTGTAACTGATATGGATGGAAAATTTATCATGAATGCGGACTTATCTCAAGGAGACTATGAGTTAATTTATAGTTTTATTGGGTACTCTACAGTTACCAAGCAAATTAGCTTGGGAAGTGAAACGAATGTAACAGTAGATGTTGCAATGAGTACAGATATTACTAAATTAGATGAAGTAATTGTGACTGGTGCATCTGGCTTGACAACTCGAAAACAAATAGGTGCTTCAATTGGTTCTGTAAACGAAGAGCAGTTGAAAAGTCGTTCAGTTACAAGTGTA
>JAOZNO010000204.1 GCA_029933755.1 Bacteroidales bacterium
CCTATAGAAGTTAATTGGTTTTATGATGCAGAGGAAGAAGATATTGAGGATGAGTTAGAAGAAATTGAAGATTTTATGATTGAGACTAATTTAAAAATAAATTTGGTTGCAAATTAATGCTAATCGTTTTTACAAATAAATTATTGAAAAATGCATTATAGAAAAGATATAAATCTTTTAGATTTTCATAGGTCGTTGGATAAAAATACACCTTTATCTTACAAAGGACCAATTGATGATCAAATTTTACAGGCATTTGGAACTTACATTGAAGGCTTACTTAAGGAAAGTCCTAAAGCAAGTAGAAAGGTGTTTAAGATATTTGTTGAATTAGCACAAAATATATCGTACTATTCAGCAGAAAAAAGTATATTACTAAATAATAAAGAAATTGGTACAGGAATGGTGCTGATTAATGAATTGGCTGATTGTTATATGTTTATGACAGGTAATTTAGTTCAAAACGATGATATTGTTTCAATAATTGAAAAAAGTGAAATTATTAACTCACTAGATAGGGAGGAATTAAGAGAGTATAAAAGGCAACAACGAAAACTACCTCCGGGAAAAAGAGGAGGAGCCCACATTGGGTTGATACAGGTTGCTCTTACTTCTGCTAATCCATTGGATATTGAAGTAAACCCTGTGGATGATGATCATTCATTTTTCTCGATAGCTGTAAAAATAGATAAATAATAATAATGATGGAAAATCTTGAAATTGAAGGTTCTCATAAAAACTTTTTTATTCCTTCAGTAAATTTTAATGCAAAAACGGGAATATGTGAAATTACAGGTGAATCTTTTTTAGAGGATACTGTGGAGTTTTACAGACACTTAGTTGACTGGCTGGATAACTACATTGAAGACGTTAAAGGACCAATGGCTTTAATAATTAAGCTTTCATATTTTAATACAAGTACCTCTCGTAGTATTTTAGATATTCTTAATTTATTAAAAGATTATGAGGATGATGGAGGAGAAGTAGTTGTTAACTGGCATTTTGATGAAAATGATGTGGATATGGAAGAAGATATTGACGATTATATTATAGATACAGGACTTGATATTAATAAAATTCCTTATTAGCTTGATTAATTATGCTACGCATGAGCTAAAGGTAGAAACCTTATCAATTGCCTGCCCCGCCTTAGCGGAAAATTATTCAGCTTAGAAAAATATTTTGAAAATAAAATAATTTATTGTCAAGAACCCTTAATCAGGGTTCTTTTTTTTGCGAAAGATTTACAGCTTATAAAATCCATTTATAAAGCGAAAGTTACATAAATTAATAGGGATAAAATACACTACCAGAATATAACAATTACAATACATTTGTAAGAGATTGAAGAAACCAAATACTAAAAAATAAATACCCTCATTATTATACTCTTTATTGAGTAAAAATATTTATTTTAGCCATTAATTGTAAAAATGAATTATTTTATTTTTGAATACGATGCAAAAGCTTTCAAAATTTTACTTCATTGTTTTTTTATTATTTTCAAACTTCACATTTAATGTGTTTGCCCAGTTAAAAACGGATAGTCTTGAGCAAGAATTAAAAAAAACTGAAATTGATAGCCTCCGAATTAAGCTTATGCTGGATATTTGTTGGGATCTAAAGTCGACAGATGGGCAAAAAGCCCTAGAGTATGGTAACAAAGCTTTAAATTTGGCAATTCAGACAAAAAAATACAAGTTACAGGCTATTGCACTGAAAAATATTGGAATTATTTATCTTTTTACCGGAGATTATAAAAAATCTGAGACATACCATTTAAAAGCATTGGACATTTTTATATCAATTGATAATAGCAAAGGTATTTCAAGCTGTAACAATAATCTTGGAGTGATTTATGACCAGAAAGGGGAATTTATTAAAGCTGTTGAACATTTTGAGAATTCTTTGGCGATTGATGAAAAAACAAATAATAAGGATGGTTTTGCCAACTCTTTAAACAATATAGCTAATATTTTTCAGCAGCAAGGAAACTACAATCAGGCAATTGAATATTATATTGAAGTCCTAAAAATAAGGGAAGAATTAAAAGATAAGAGTGGAATAGCCGATGTATATAATAATATTGGTGCACTTAACGAAAAACAAAAGGAATTTGATAATGCGTTAAAAAATTATCAGAAGGCACTTATTTTATATACCGAAGTTCAGAATAAACTAAAATTATCTAATGTATTACATAATATTGGTTTTGTACTAAGTACGCAGGAACAATATACAAAGGCTCTTGAATATTACTTTCAGGCACTTGAAATAAGAAAAGGATTTCAAGCAAAAAAAGGTGTGGCAGCAACTACTTTAAGTATAGGTGAACTTTATCAGGTTTTAGAAAAAAGAAAACAGGCTTATGATTATTATATCCAAAGCCTTGAAATATATAAAGAAATTGACAGTAAACCCGGAATTAGCTTTGCATACTACGCAATAGGTACATATTATAAAGATATTAATCAATATAGTGAAGCAATACAATATTTTGAAAAAGCATTAATAATTGCTAAAGAACTGAAATTACGCTTAAATATTAAGCAAATTTATAAAGAACAAAGCCTTGTATATGCTTTATGGTTTAAATTTGCTAAAGCGTATAATTACAGCTTATTGTATGAGCAAATGAAAGATAGTCTTACAAATGAAAAGAATAGTAATAAAATAATTGAACTTCAGTTGCAATTTGAGTTTGAAAAACATCAAAAAGAGCTTGAACTTGAAACTCAGATTGAAAAATTAAATACATTAAAAGAATTAAATAGGCAAAAAATAATTAATTATTTACTATTTGGAGGATTATCATTTTTATTAATTTTGGCTTTTATTATATTTAGAGCCTATCGTATAAAAAAGAAAGATAATTTTCAGTTAAAAGAGCAAAAAGATCAAATTAATGAGAAAAACGAGAAGCTGTTGTTGTATCATGAAGAAATAATAAGCCAAAAGGAAAATTTACAATCGCAAAATGAACTTGCTACTACCCAACTTAAAGAAATAGCTAAGAAAAATCAAAAAATAAATGACAGTATTCAGTATGCATCAAGAATTCAACAAGCCTTACTTCCACATGAAGATATTTTCTCAGAGCTTTTTTTAGATTATTTTCTTTTCAATAAGCCAAAGGATATTGTAAGTGGAGATTTTTACTGGTTAAAAGCTATAAAGGATAAAATATTCTTAGCAGTTGCTGATTCTACCGGACATGGTGTCCCTGGAGCATTTATGAGCTTGCTTGGAATTTCTTTCTTAAATGAAGTGGTTAAGGAGTCTGATAATATTAATGCTGGAGAGATTTTGGATAAACTTAGAAATCTTTTAAAAGAATCACTAAACAGAAAAGGTAATAAATCAGAAAATAGGGATGGTATTGATATCGCTTTTTGTATTATTGATAAATCAGCAAAAGAAATTCAATTTGCCGGGGCTTATAATCCACTAATAATCATTAGAGAAGGTGAAAATAATAACCAGGCTGAATTAATAGAGCTAAAAGGTGACAAAATGCCAATTGGTATTCATCACAAAGGAAAAAAGTTTACTAATCAAATTATTAAAATTACCAATACTGATAAATTTTATTTGTTTACAGATGGTTATCTTGATCAATTTGGTGGTTTTGATGGAAGAAAGTTCCTTATAAATAAGTTCAAAAAACTATTGTTAGAAATTCATACTTTTACAATGCCGGAACAAAAAGCTAAATTATTAAAAGTATATGAGGACTGGAAAGAGGATTTAGAGCAAATTGATGATATATTGATTTTAGGATTTAAGATATAGAACAAATAAATACTTTAATAATTTGCTGTAAATTAATGGACTTATTTCTTATGAAACTCACTTTGATGGTACAAATATTGCTATAATTAATTTTTACAAATTGTATTATTTATTTTACTCAATTAAAACATTGACTTATAAAATTTTAAATAAAATCAGATTAAAAAAACTTATTCTATTTTCTTTTGTTTATTTGTTTAGTAATATGCTGGTATTCAGTCAGTCATTACAGCAAATAAAAGAAAGTGGTAAAATACGTGTGGCCTTTACCGAAAGTAGTCTTAATAGTGTTAATTATAAGTTTGCATTTGAGTTTGCCAAATTTTTAAATGTAGAAATGGAAGTTGTTCCTGTAAAATGGGAAGAAACTTTTTCAAATGATGGAGTTATACCTAATAATTTCCAGACTACACCAAGAATTAATTATGTTCCTGATGCACTACGTAAAGCCGATTTTATTTGCGGTACAATTTATCAATATGAGTGGAGAAAAAAATTCTTTGATTATGCCGGTATTCTTCAACTAAGTGATTTGCTTATAGTTCCAAGTGATTCTGAAAATTTGAGATCATATGAGGATTTAAAAGGCTTAACGATTGCTTTTTTAGAAAATACAAGCTATGAAACACATATTGAGGCAATAAACAATAGAATTGGTGGAGGTATAAATTTTATTAAAACAAAATCGGAAAAGGAATCAATAGATTTGCTGAAGAAGGGTGACGTTGATGGTTACATAACCATTGCATATAATGCTTTGGAGACTATAAAAGTAAGTAAAGATTTTAAAATTGCATTTCCGGTTGCGCCGATTAAAAAAGCTGGCTGGGCTGTAAAGAAAGGTAATACAGAATTAAGAGATGAAATCAATAACTTTTTTGAAACAATAAAAGGTAATGGGAAATTAAATGAGTTATTTACCAAACAATATGATATTGACTATAATACATATTACGAAATAATTAGTTCTTATTCACAAACACAAAATGTAACTACTCTTCAGCGTGATTTAGATGAAATTATTGAGTCAGGAAAATTAATCGTTGCCTTACGTGACCGTTTAATGGTATATAACAAAGACAAAAAACAGTTTAATACATACCTGGCAGAAGAATTTGCAAAATTTATAGATGTTGAACTGGAAATTAAATACACACCTTATTTTTCTAAATATTTCGAAAATGCAAACGGAGAAGAACTTAAGGATAGTTCATACACACCAGAATGGTTTAACTATTTTGATGTAGCTTGTGAAATTATTATCCCTCTGGAGTCTCGACAAAAAAAGGTGAATATTATTCCGTTTATTCCTTATGCACAAGTTGTTATAGGTCGAAAAAATGTAAAAATTAATTCTCTTAACGATCTGAAAAAATTCAGAGGAGTAACTTCTAAAGGATCAGCGCAAGAAGTTATTTTAATAGACAATAATATAAATAACTACTATTTTACTGAAGGAAATAACTTTTTACGAGATATTAGTTCTGGAAAAGCAGATTATGCGATTGGATCGGATGCAGTTTTTCAAATTAATGAATATTCAAATCTGGAAGCTAAATTTGTAATTGGTCAGGTAGGAAAGGATGGTTGGGCAATAAAAAAGAACCAACCAAAATTGCGACGAAAAATACTTGAGTTTATTGATTATGCCAAAAAAAATGGTATTCTTGATAAGTATTTTAAGATTCAGACGGGTATGAAGTTCAAATCAACTGAAAACTACTTGACTGTACTACAGGAAACTTATCAGCCGGGTGTTTTTCCATTTGTTTTTTATGGTACAAAGGAAGGTCTCCCACAGGAAGATGTATTGGCAATTTTTCAGGATAAAGATAATTACATGTGGTTTGGTACACATTCCGGTGCAGTAAAGTATAACGGAAGAGAAATGAAAGTTTATGATAAAACCAAAGGCTTTTATTCCAATTCAGTTTTTGATATTGCACAGGATAAAGATGGAACCATGTTTTTTACCACGCTTGATGGAGTTTCAATTTTAGAAAATAATAAAATAAACAATATTTTTACCGGTTTTTCTTTTAGGAAAATTTTTATTGATTTTAAAGGTAATAAATGGTTCTTTGGAGATGATGGTATTGCTAAATACTCATTTGATGGTGACGAGCGAATGCTTAACAAGGAAAATTTAAATCTTCCCAGGAAAGTATATTCACTTACAATGAGCAATCAGGGAATAACTTATATTGCATCTAAAGAAGGACTTTTCAGTTTGGATAATGAGTTTAAAGTTCATAAAATATCCAGAGAACCTAGTTATTATGTATTTATTGATGAGGACAACCAAATGTGGATATCTACTATTAGTGGTATTCATATTGTGGATCTTAACAATTATGATGAACAAGGGCTTGGCAAAAATATAAACGAACAGTTAAATTTACCAAAAAATGATATCGTAAAATCAATAGTACAAACAAAAAATGGAATAATATGGTTTATATCAGATGCTAAAATATTCCAGTTAATTACACTAGAACAAAAACCAATAGTTTATGATGAAAATGTTGGTTTGATGAAACAAAGAATTTTATCTTTTGCAAAAGATAAAGAGGAAAACTTTTGGATTGGTTATTCCGGTGGAATTCAAAAACTTACTAATAAAAGTTTAAGACTATTATATCCTGAGGTAATTAATAGTTACATAAGTTCTATAATTGAAGACAGCAAAAACCGTATCTGGTTAAGTATGAACAAACATGTTTATGTCTTAAAAGAAAAACTTGAAAATTTTACCGAATCATTTAATCATGATGAAAAATCTTATGTAGTTAGTAAGCTTCCCAATGGTAATATTATAATTGCCAGCAATATGGGGCTTTATGAGATAGATGTTGACAAATTAAAAATTATTAATAAAAATATCTTTAAAAAGCCTTTGCAGCATCTTGAAAATATCTTTGTTTCATCACAAAATGAGCTTTTCCTTTTAACAGGCTTAGTTGGTAATATATACTATTTAG
>JAOZNO010001019.1 GCA_029933755.1 Bacteroidales bacterium
ATCTTGAAGCAAACGGAATAATGAATTCCCTTACTGTAGAAAGTACTAAATTTATGAGTGAAAAAGAACGAGAAAAATATTTGAATACCAAAATAAACTATTACTATGAAGCTTATCATTCATTTTATCTTAGTAGGCGAGAAGAAAACAAAAAACTTGTTGCTCTTGTTTACAACAATGCACTTAATACAAAAGGGCAACTGTTAAAATCTTCAGTTGCTGTACGTAAAGCCGTATTGCAAAGTGGAGATACTGCAGTGATAAGCGTTTATAATCAAATGAATACCTACGGTAAAATACTGACAAGACAGTACACATTGCCAATAGAAAAACGCCGTTCAGATATTAAACAACTAGAAGAAAAAGTAAATACGCTAGAAAAAGAACTTATCCGGATTTCTTCATCCCTGTCAGGGTTCAAAACCCTGACAGGGATTGAGCCTAATTGGCAAAATATTCAAAAATCATTAAAACCCGACGAAACAGCAATTGAATTTATCCATTTCCGTTACCGTAGCGATAAAAAGTGGACAGACAGCACATTTTACTATGCACTAATTTTGCGAAAGGATTATATATACCCAAAAGCAGTGTTTTTATTTGAAGAAACGCAACTACAAAAGCTTCTTGAGAGGGAAGAAGGAGGGGATGATTTTAACTATGTGAAAAGATTATACTCCTCATCATCAGCACAAAGTGACAGTTTGTATAATTTAGTTTTTAAACCGATTGAAAAATATCTAACAGGCACAAAAACTATGTACGTGTCCCCAACAGGCTTGCTAAACCGTATTGCTTTCGATGCTTTAACAAGCGACAGTACAACCATACTATCTGACAAATACAATATTTATTATACCAGTACCACGGCAGCAAACATTAAGCAAACAGGCTTATTTCAAAAGGACATAGAAAATGCCGTTTTGTTTGGTGGAATTGAATATGATATTGATCCCGATAAAATGAGGGAAAATGCACATGTGTCAAAAGAGAAAATAGTGCCGGAGAGTTCTGTGCTCATCGAACCTTCAAGACCGACTAATTCGTTAAATCGAGGAATGTTGGATGGCCTTACTCGAAATGTTTCATGGAATTACCTGGAAGGTAGCCTAAAAGAAACAGAAGAAATTCAAGATGTAATTCAAAAGGAAAATGTCAATGTAACTCTGTACAAGGAAGAGTTAGGAAGTGAAGAGCAGTTTAAGGCTTTAGAAAATGATGCACCATCAATACTCCATGTCTCAACCCATGGTTTTTATTTTGGTGATGATAAAAAGAGCAATGAATATAAAGATATGATTGATAAGGATGTGAAATTTGCTCATTCTGATAAGCCACTTTTGCGTTCCGGTTTTATTTTGGCAGGTGGTAATGCTGCTTTTCAAGGCAAAACGATTCCTAAAGGTGTGGAAGATGGTGTACTTACCGCACTTGAAATATCAAGATTAAACTTTTTTAATACGAAATTAGCCGTTCTATCAGCTTGTCAAACTGGTTTGGGCGATGTTAAAGGTAGTGAAGGGGTATACGGTTTACAACGAGCTTTTAAAATGGCAGGTGTTGAGTATTTGCTGTTTTCCCTTTGGGAAGTGCCGGATTACCAAACCCGTGAATTAATGACAAACTTCTACCAAAACTGGTTTACAGGAATGGAAATTAGAGAAGCCTTTAAAAAAGCTCAAAACCAGCTCAAAACAAAATATGCAAAAGTTGATGGTGC
>JAOZNO010000205.1 GCA_029933755.1 Bacteroidales bacterium
CGTACTACAAAGACAACAGTCACTTACCCTTAGAGAAAAGGCAGGAAATCAACTTTGATCATCCCCAAGCACTTGAATTTGAGCTTATTATCGAGCATCTAAAACAATTAAAAGAAGGAAACAGCATAGAAGAACCCATGTATTCCTACTTGACTTGTACTCGGTCAGAAGAAACAAGAACCATTCAACCCAAGAAAGTTGTTATTCTGGAAGGTATTTTAGTGCTGACTAACGAAGCACTTCGTGATTTATTTGATATTAAGGTATTTGTACATGCGGATGCAGACGACCGCCTAAATAGAGTAATTAAAAGAGATATTGTTGAACGTGGTAGATCTGTTGAAAAAGTGCTGGAACGATATGAGAAATCGGTAAAGCCCATGCACCTTCAATTTATTGAACCTTCAAAACGCTATGCTGATTTAATTTTACCCGAAGGTGGCCATAATAAGGTAGCAATTGAGGTTTTAAGTTCTATTATTGAAAAAAACCTTAATAAGAAATAATTGTAAATTTGCCCTTCGACTCCGCTCAGGGTAAGGATAATGAGTGAAAAAATTGTAGCAGGTATTTAATTACAAATGTCTAATCAACTAATTACTAATACATATGCTGGAAAAGATTAACAATAAAGATGTACTATTTTTAGATATTGAAACCGTATCTGAGTATCCGGCACATAGTGAAATGCCTGAAAGGTTACATGATTTATGGGCTAAAAAAACTAAATACATACAGGAAAAAGAAGATATTACACCTGAAGAACTTTACGAAAGAGCAGGAATTTATTCAGAATTTGGTAAAATTGTATGTATTTCGGTTGGTTTTATGGTTGAACAAGAAAAAACCTGGCACTTTAGGCTTAAATCTTTTTATGGTGATAATGAAAAAGAACTTCTTGGTAATTTTAACAACTTACTAAACAATTCATTTAACAAAGAGCAACATTATTTATGTGGACATAATTCTAAAGAGTTTGATTTTCCATATATTGCACGTCGTTCCTTAATTAATGGTTTAAAACTACCTAAACAACTAAATATTGCCGGCAAAAAACCCTGGGAAGTAAAACATCTGGACACCATGGATTTGTGGAAGTTTGGTGATTACAAGCACTATACATCTCTAAATTTACTTACTGCCATTTTTGATATTCCCACACCAAAAGATGATATTGATGGCAGCGAAGTAGGAAGGGTTTATTGGGTAGAAAAAAACCTGGATCGTATTGCTGAATACTGCCAGAAAGATGTTTTAGCTGTAGCACAATTATTTTTAAGATACAAAGGCGAAGATTTAATTTTACCAGAGAATATTAAAATAGTTGGATATAGTGACTGATTATTTTTATAAAATTTAGTACAGTTAACTGATTACTGTCTACTCGTTGCATTAAAAACTTAAGACGACATCTAATACTCCCAAAAATCACGTTGTTTATTTAATTCTTCTTCCGCTTTAAGCTGCGCAGCAGAAATTAATCTTATAAATGATGAGTGTTGTTCAATAGCATAGGAAATTTTTTCGACTAATTCGTCCACACTTTCTTTATCATAATCTATTTCCAGTGGTTCTTTAATTACAATTGATTGCAATATGCCTCTTTTTTTTATCAGCAAACCCTTTTTGTCAAATGAACGTCTAAAACCATCAATAACAATGGGAACTACAATGGGTTTATAATTTTTAATAATATGGGCTGTTCCTTTTCTGATTGGTTTAAATGGTTTCGTCGTTCCCTGCGGGAAGGTGATTACCCATCCATCCTTAAGCGCCATTCCTATTTGTTCTGAATCAGTTGGATTAACAGGCCTTTTTATATCTTGCCCCGCTTCTCGCCAGGTTCGTTGTACGGTTATTGCACCCGCATAAGAAAAAATACGTGGTAATAGTCCTTTGCTCATAGTTTCTTTTGCAGCAACAAAATAAATGTTAAGTTTTGGTCTGGTTAAATATCTAAAAACTCCTTTAATACTATCTTTCCGTCCATTTAGCGAAGCATTAAAAACATGCAGCATGGCTGCTACATCCGCAAAATAGGTTTGGTGATTCGAAACAAATAAAACATTATTCCCTGGTAGGTTTCGAAGAATATCAGAACCTTCAATTTGAAGTTTATTAAACCCACGATACCGCCTATGAGAAATAAGTCCAAATCCTTTAATCATCATGTTCTTTAGAAATAAAATATGTCCGAACGGATTTCTTTTAAATAATGCCATAGGTTTGATTTATGAATCAATTGCTAAATTATAAAACATTACACAATTAAAAGAATTAAATGTTTAGTTCCAAGGCAATCATTTTATGGGACATAACTATTGCAGCTTTATTAAATCTATGCAAATTTGCTCAAATCTGAGGATAAATTTTCTTTTTTTGTCCGCAGATGAATCAGAAAGGACTATTTTCTCAAGCGATTAAAGTCGTATTCAATTTGCTTTTGAGGAGTAATCACATCAAGTTCTTCATAATACTCTGCACGGTCAATAATTTCACCAATTAATACACTAGCTAATATCCACCAGTTTAAATTTGAAAAATCAAATAGCCAAAATATGAGTGGCAAAGAAATAATCAAATCCAAACGCCAGGCAGTAATAAATAATCTGTAGTTTAAACCCTTTTTCCAAAAATAATATTTACGATATATGTAGAGGCTCGTTTTTATAGTAGCAACTAAGATAAACATTAAATAATTATTAAAAAACAGCGATACTATTAAAAATCCGGTTAGCGTTATATGTGCACTATACAATTCAAGGGGTGTTGATTGAATGACTATACGATATACTTTATCGATTGATATTAGCAAGAATACACCTGAAAATAAAGCAATGTATGTTATAATATCATTCTTAAGAAGAAAAAAGTGAGAACCAGTGGCAATAAAAAACAAGCTAAAAGATAATATTTCCCTGCTAAGCCATGAATTCTTAATATTAAAAAATGCTCGATAAGCTCTACTTTTTTTACCAAGATGGAATGAACTAAAAAATCCGGCAAGTAGATTTATTGACATAAAAACATACGAGTTTACCTGGTATTCGTAAAATACCGATGCAAAAAATTCAGCTACCAAATATGCAACACTCAGGGTGAAAATTACTAAAGGCCATTCTGTTTTAAAGGTAATTTTTGATTCTGCTTTCTCATATTCAATAATTTTGCTTGAAACATCTATTTCAGGGATTATTTCAGGCTTTACATTTTCATTTCTTAATGAAATAATATTAATGGAAGGCCCAATATCAAAATCATCAAATCCAACATTTTCTAATACTTTATGATTTTGTGATTTTTCAACATAATCTAAGGCTCCTGTTGGACACAAATTAGCACATGCAGGTTTTAAGCCTTCACTAGTACGGGATACGCAAAAAGTACATTTTTCAACAATCCCTTTTGCTGCATTAAATTTTGGAGCATCATAAGGACAAGCCCATGTACAATACTTACAACCAATGCAATGATTCTCATTATGAACTACTGCTCCGCTTAATAAATCTCTGGTATATGCAAGCGCAGGACAATTATACATGCAAGGTGCATCATCACAATGATTACAAGCCAAAGAATAGTGAAAAACTCCTAATTCCGGATAATGAAACTGATTAAATGTATTTACTTCACGCCAGTTAATGGGTAAATCTGTTTTATTTTCAATAGCACAGGCCACTACACATGCATGGCATCCCACACATTTATTGGTGTCAAACTGAAATGTTTTTTTTATTTGCATATTCCTATCAACAATAGACTAAACTATTTTATTCATTTTGCAGACTAAAATTCTACATTTAATAAATATCAGTCCTTAATAAAATATAAAAAGATGCACTTATCGCAATTTGTTTATTTTTGTCACGTTTATTCTTATACAAGTTCACTATCAAGAAAAAGTAATAATAAATTTAATTTAGATATGAAACAAGTCCCAATTTTTTCGAGACGGTTTCATATGACAACGGCTTTAGCCCTCATAGCTTGTCCCGTTGTTTAAACGGGAAGCTACTGCGAATAATTAAAAGTAATTTAAAAATAAACAATATGACTAATTCAATGAGGTTATTTTACACATTAGCAACAATTTTACTATTTAGTTCAAGTTCTTTTTCTCAGGAATTACACTGGCATTCATGGGAGGATGGCTATAAGAAGGCAAAAAAAGAAAACAAAATTATTGTACTTGATGCTTATACCGAATGGTGTGGCTGGTGTAAAGTAATGGATAGGGAAACCTACACAGTAAAATCTGTTAAAGATAAAATTGAGGCAAAGTTTGTTGCTATTAAACTCAATCCTGAACTTTCGGGCACATACGTATTTGAGGATAATAACTATTCTGGTGAGGCTTTAATAAAAAAACTTTCTAAAAATAAGTTTAGAGGATATCCCACAACTTTTTTTGTGTATCCTAAAAACGGAAATTCATTTATGGAAGTTGGATATATAAAAGCAGAACGGTTTGCAAAAATACTGGATAAATATGAAGCTAAAAATTAAATAGTGCCGTCCACAAAGTATACGCTTTTGCTTTTTTTATGTATTTTACGATTTTGGAACAAGAATAACCCTCAGACCTCAGTAGGCAGACTTTTCAGAGCTACAGCATACTGTAGACTGACTACTGCCAACTTCTTCATATCTTAAAATATGTTTCAAATACATAAAATTCTAAAATTGTTATATTTATGGTTCAACTAACAGTTTTACAACTTCCACCATATTATCATGAAATGCGGTACCGTGTCCCATATCAGTTTCTCTTCCCTTAGAAAGAAAATTTGGTGAAGCTCCGTCTTGTATCCACCAACCATTTGTAAGAGCAACACATGACTTTTTAATTCCAAAATCTAAACGGGCTTTTACCTTTACATAACCCCTGTTATTATAGATTTTCACCATATCACCTTCTGTAATATTCCTTGAATCTGAATCATCCGGATGTATCATAACAAACGGCTCAGTGCTAAATAATTTAATTATTTTCAGGTTATTAAACTGCGAATGTATTCTATTCTTTGTATTAGGACTCATAAAATGTAATGGGAATTCATCTGATAATTTTTCATCTTCAATAAGGGGCACATAAGTAGGTAAGGGATCTAAATTCCACAATTGTTTAGCTTGTTTTGAATATAATTCAATTTTTCCCGAAGGTGTATTGAATTTCAAATCTGAAAAAGCAATTTCTTCATGATTTTTAGCAATTTGCGGTCCTTCTTTCAAGCTTTCCCATTTTAGCTCAGGAAATTCTTTTAGTTTATTTTTTAAAAACTGTTTAACTGACTCATCACCGGGTTCTATTAGATATTCCTTTATTTTTTCATTAGAAAAACCTAGTTTTTGTGCTAATAAATAATAAATTTCCGTTTCAGGCTTAACCTCACCAGCCGGTTCAACAAGCTTTGATTTTAATTGTACATAGGGATTCCAGTATCCTCCAATTATATCAGTCTGTTCAAACATATTTTTAGCAGGCAAAACAATATCAGCTTCCAAAGCTGAATCTGTCATAAATTGCTCTACAACAACCCGAAATTCCAGTTTCCGAAAAGCTTTTAAAATAGTATTTGTATCAGGGTTTTGGGTTACGGGATTTCCTCTTTCCACCCAAATCATTTTCAATTTTGGATTAACTATTTTAAGCATATCTTCACCCAATTTTGCCATAGAAATTGCCCTGCGAAATACTCCTTCTTGTTTTTTAGGTGGATAATAGCTTTCTGGTTCTTTTACTTTATCAAATACATAAGATTGCAAATTTGCATAATGCCAGCAAGCACCGGACTTACCAATATTCCCTGTCAATACAGACAAAGCTAACAAGCTCCTAACTGTTTGTCCACCATTCGAATAACGTTGCATCCCAAATCCGGGGATCAAAGTCATTGGTTTTGTTGCGCCTATTATTTCTGCAAGCCTATAAATATGAACCGAAGGAATTCCTGTAATTTCAGCAACGGTAGCCGGTGTATAATAGGCAACTGCTTTTTTAAATTCTTTAAAACCTAAAACATTTTTATCAATAAAATCCGTATCAATTTGTCCGGTTTGAATTAATAAGTAAGCAATCCCTAGAGCTAAAGCAGCATCGGTTCCCGGTTTTATCTGCACCAACATATCTGCTCTTTCTGCACTTGGCGTACGCCTTGGATCTATAACAATAAGCTTCGCCCCTTTTTCTTTGGCTTTCATAATCGGAATCATTTCCTGAATGTTTGATTCCGCAGAATTCTTACCCCATAATAGGATTAATTTAGCATTCTCTAAATCCCATGGAACATTATGCTTATTTTCACCAAGCGTAAGTCGTGTAGCTTCTAATCCGGCAGGCCAACAAAGGTTTCCATACATAGTTGTTGCCCCACCAATCATTTCCCAAAACTTTTGACTAAAAGAGTTTAGTAAGCCAGACATACCACTAGCTGCATAATATAAAATACTATGATTTCCGTACTCCTTTTGAAAATAGTTTATTTTTTCTGATATAACTGATAAAGCTTTATCCCAGCTAATTTCCTCAAATTGATTAGTTTCCTTATTTTTCCTTAAAGGCTTTAAAATCCTATCTGGTGAATTAGCTCTTTCAATATACGCTAATCCCTTTAAACAAACACCCTCTGGAGTTGCTAAATTTGCTGAATGAGGATCAATATTTACCACTTTACCCTTGTCAACATGTACCTTGAAACTACAAGTGCTATAGCAGTTACGGGGACAGGCTGTAGAAAATATTTGCATATTTTAATTTTAATTA
>JAOZNO010000206.1 GCA_029933755.1 Bacteroidales bacterium
GGTAAGGCAAACGTATGCAAACCCGTCAGACCGCTCGGAGCGGTCAGACGGATAAAGTTGTATCTGAAATTCCATACTTGACTTGACACTAGCTTGTTCTTGATAAATCCAGCTTCTGTTTAGAAATTGGAAACCTTTACATTTTCTAAGTTGCATGGCCAATTCACATAAAAGCATACCGTAATTATGAGTTAAAGCAAATTTTTAGTTGTTTTATATCAATATTTAAATTACTACACCATAGCTTTTAAATAGCTTTTCATAGAATATATTAAGGTGATATTCTCTTTTTATCAGAAATAAACTTATATTCGTGGCTGTTTTTTAACCCAAAACAACTTCACAAAATCAAAGTCTAACTTTAAACATACTTGTAATGAGTGAACAAAATCAAGAAAAGACCTTCCGGGATAAAATCTCTACTGTAAGTTCAGAAGGAAGCCGGGTTTGGGTGCATTGTAAAAAGCCTAAAGGTAAGCTTTATAACTATCGTTCTGTTTTTGCATATTTACTGTTACTTTTCCTCATTCTGGCACCAATACTAAAAGTGGGTGGAGAACAAATGATACTGCTTGATGTATTGGGAAGAAGATTTATTCTTTTTGGAATAATATTCTGGCCTCAGGACTTTTACCTCTTTTACTTAATAATGTTATCGGCGATTGTATTTATTACCTTATTCACCGTAGTCTACGGACGTTTATTTTGTGGCTGGGCATGTCCACAAACAGTTTTCCTTGAATTTGTTTTCAGAAAAATAGAATGGTTAATTGATGGTAATCCTACAAAACAAAAACGTTTAGCAGCTCAAGGGTGGACTTTTGAGAAAATTTGGAAGCGATTATTAAAACACAGCCTTTTTTGGGGTTTATCATTCTTCTTTTCAAATGTATTTTTGGCCTATCTGATAGGTTTTGATGAGCTAATGAAAATAGCTAGCGAACCAATTTCAGAACATTTAACTGGATTTATTGCTATTAGCATTTTCAGTACGGCTTATTACTTTATCTACGCATGGTTCAGAGAACAAGTTTGCACATTAATGTGCCCTTACGGAAGACTACAAGGCGTTTTGCTTGACAAAAGCTCCATTATAGTTGCCTATGATGAATACAGAGGTGAGCCAAGAGGCCTTGCTAATAAAGCTGAAAAAGAAGCTGGCACAACAAAAGGCGATTGTATTAATTGCAGACAATGTGTTGATGTTTGCCCAACAGGAATAGACATTAGGGATGGAAGCCAGCTTGAGTGTATAAATTGCACAGCCTGCATAGATGCGTGTAATGCGGTTATGACAAGGATTAATAAACCAACAGGTTTAATAAGGTATGACTCAGTCACCAACATGGAAACCGGACAAAAACTCAAACTAACAGGAAGAAATGTTGCATACTCAATAGTTTTAATTCTAATTTTGGTATTTGCATCAGTAATGTTCTTTACGAGACCAATAGTAGAAACAACTATTCTAAGAACTCCGGGCATGACCTACCAGGTACAAGAAAATAATGAACTAAGTAATATTTATAATTTTAAAATTGTAAACAAAGCTAATGAAGATATTCCAATAGAGATAAAACTATTAGAACCAGATTATGGAAAAATAATTATCACTAGTGATATCCTACTCAAATACAATACGAAAACAGAAGGCATTATTGTAGTGTATATTAATAAAGATAATCTTAAACAGAAAAAAATAAAGCTAAGGTTTGGAATTTTCAAAGGAGCTGAAATGCTTGAAGATTACGTAACGACTTTTACGGGTCCGGAGATTAAGTAATCAAGTTTCAAGTTTTCACATGGTTGTTTGACTTAAATTTGACGGCACTCCGAAAAGTCATCCGATGAATGATTTTGCAAAATGCTGAAATTTATTCAATCTGATAATCAACTCATTACAAATTCATCGGATGACTAGATTGTCATTTACGGACCTTTCGGAGCAGACTCAATTTTTTAATCTTGAGTCTGCTCCGAAAAGTGTGACTTTCTGTATTCAGCCGCTAAGCGGGTTTTTAATAAGCAGATATACAGACTAATACATTTTCACTTTTAATAGAATTACCCGCTAAGCGGCTTTTCGGAGTGCCGTCAATCTTGAATTTTGAAATAAAAATATTTTTGTAAGTACATATTAAAAACAAACGAATGAATATAAAATTTAATTGGGGTACAGGCATATTTATATTTATTGTACTATTTATCATGTCTATGATAAGTGTAATAATATTTAGTTTTAACCAGCAAGTAAATTTGGTTACTCCTGAATATTATCCAAAAGGTGTTCTATATCAGGATCACATCACTAAAATTAAAAATGCATCTTTATTAAAAGACAATATTCGTCTTGATCGTACTGATGGCAAAATTACCTTAGGTTTTCCTGATGAGTTTTCTGGAAAAAGCATAAGTGGTACAGTACAGTTCTATTATGTTACTGATTTTGAAAAAGATTCTAATTTCAAAATAAAACTGGACAAAGATTTAAAACAGGACATTCTGACTACAGGATTAGTTAGGGGTAGATATTTAATAAAAATTGACTGGCAAGATGGTGAAAAAGCATATTTTCAGGAAATTGATTTAACCCTATAAATTTATGAATGTAGAAATTTTATTATCAGCATTAATGTTAGGTTTAGTTGGAAGCTTTCATTGTGCTGGCATGTGTGGACCAATTGCTTTAGCAATACCTTTAAATAATAAAAATTGGTTCAGTAAAATAAATGGCTCACTAATATATAACATTGGTCGTGCAATTACTTATGCCATAATGGGTGCTATTTTTGGTCTGTTTGGTAAAGGTTTGGTCATGGCTGGATTTCAAAAATGGGTTTCTATTATTATGGGATTAATAATGGTTTCATCTGTTTTATTTCCATCATTATACAAAAATAACATAGATTTAGGAAAAGTAGCTTCTTCGTTTGTTGGAAAACTAAAAACCAAACTTAGTGTGTTATTACAAAAACGTTCATATGGCTCACTACTATTAATAGGTCTGCTTAATGGATTACTACCATGCGGTTTGGTATACATGGCAATAGCAGGAGCAATAGCCACTACCAATAGCTTATCAGGTGCATTATTTATGTTTATTTTTGGTTTAGGCACTTTACCCATGCTTTTTACAATATCAATTTTGAGCAACTCACTTGGTGTAAAACTTCGTACAAAAATGACAAAAACAATACCTGTTGTAGTATTTTTTATCGGTGTTCTATTTATTTTACGTGGTCTTGGTCTGGGTATACCTTTTTTAAGCCCACCAGAGAAAAAACTACATGTACCAGAAAAAATGGAGATGCAAATGAACATGAAGCATTAAACATAGAGATTAAGAAAAAAAATGTACTTTTACGCTTTAATTACTAACAAAAAATGAAAAAAATGAAAAAATTCAAACTTTTTAGCTTAAGCATTGCTGCTATCTTTTTACTTGGAACTTTCATGGCCTGTGGTGGAGATCAGGAAGCTGAAGGCGCTGATGATCAAAATACAGACCAGACGGAAGAAACAACAGAAACGACTACTACAGAAGTAGCTACTGGTGATTTCTCAGCAGGTAAAGCAATTTATGAAACAAACTGCATGGTTTGTCATCAGGAAAGTGGACTAGGTGTTGAAGGAACTTTTCCGCCACTTGCAAAGTCTGATTACCTACTTGCTGATAAGGCACGTGCTATTTTACAGACTCTTCAAGGAGCAAAAGAACCTATTACTGTTAATGGTGTTGAATACCCAGGAAGTGTAATGACAATTGTTAAACTTGAAAACCAACAAACTGTTGATGTGGTTAATTACATATTAAATAGTTGGGGAAATGAAGCTGGCACAGTTACTCTTGATGATGTAAAAGAAGCTAACGCAGCTAAATAAGACACAATGTTTTAGAACTATACAAAAACAGTCGCATAATTTATGTGGCTGTTTTTTGTTTTCATAATAATCCGAGCAGAAAACAAAATTACTATTATTATTTTCAAATGGGACAAAAATGTATTCACTGTGGCGAAGATTGTGGTAAATATCCAATAATGTGGTTGGATAAACCATTTTGTTGTAACGGATGTAAAACAGTTTACCAGTTATTAAACGAAAACAAGCTTTTCAGTTACTACGACATGGAGGATGCTCCGGGAATCAAGATAGATACCGAGGATTTTGGGAGTAAATATGCCTATTTGGATAATGAAGAAATAAAAGAAAAGATTTTTGATTTTAGCGAAGGAGATTATAAAAAAGTAACACTTTACATCCCATCAATCCATTGCAGCTCATGCATTTGGCTTTTAGAAAACCTACACACACTAAACAAGGGAGTAACTAATTCTATCGTAAATTTTATAAAAAAAGAAGTAAGC
The DNA here is from genome assembly GCA_029933755.1 of Bacteroidales bacterium. Lineage (GTDB taxonomy): Bacteria > Bacteroidota > Bacteroidia > Bacteroidales > NBLH01 > NBLH01. The sequence continues at coordinate 4,368 of JAOZNO010000206.1, forward strand.
ATAACCTTCAACGAAAAAGAAATCACACTCAGACGACTTGTAGAGCTTTTGGCATCAATACATTACATCCCCAATATTACCCTTGAACGTATTGATAAATCAAAAACAAAAAAAAGCAACAAACAGCTCATCCTAAAAATGGGTGTAGCAGGTTTTGCATTTGGCAACACAATGCTTTTAAGTTTTCCGGAGTATGTTAAAGGTACTATGGGTATTGAAAAAGAATTTGAAATGGTTTTCGGCTTTTTAAACTTACTTTTTGGTATTCCTGTAGTATTTTATAGTGGTTCTGATTACCTGTTATCTGCATGGAAAAACTTAAAACACAAAATTATTAATATTGATATGCCTATTGCGATAGGTATTTTGGCAATTTTCCTTGAAAGCTCTTATGAAATAATCAGCGAATCAGGCGCAGGTTATATGGATTCATTAACCGGCTTTATTTTCTTTCTTCTTGTCGGAAAATGGTATCAAGCACAAACTTACCAGGCACTGTCATTTGAACGCGATTATAAATCGTACTTCCCGGTTGCCGTTACTAAACTTGAAAACAATAAGGAACAAAGTATTTTACTTGAGAATTTACAAAAAGGTGATTACATACTTGTCCATAACCAGGAATTAATTCCTGCCGATGCGATATTACAAAAAGGAGAAGCAAGTATTGATTACAGTTTTGTTACCGGAGAGTCAAAACCGATACGAAAAAAAGTTGGAGACACACTTTTTGCAGGTGGTCGTCAAATTGGAAGCTCCATTGAACTAGAAGTACAAACAAAAGTAGAGCAAAGCCAATTAACCAAACTATGGAATCAAAACGAAAATACGCATGCCAATAATAGCTTAAGTACCATCATTGACAAAGTAAGTAAATATTTCACTATTACCATTTTAAGTATAGCAACACTTACCGCATTTTTTTGGTTGATTGTTGATTCTGCTGTTGCTCTCAAAGCATTTACAGCGGTTTTAATTGTTGCATGCCCCTGCGCTTTAGCACTTTCTATTCCTTTTGCCTACGGAAACATAATGCGTATCATGGGTAAAAGAGGTTTTTTTCTCAAAAATTCTGAAGTAATTGAACGTTTGGCAAAAATTGATACTATTGTTTTTGACAAAACAGGTACGATAACGCAAAATGATGATTATAAAATAAACTATTTTGGAGAACCATTAGAACAGGAAGAGAAGGCTCAGTTAAAATCTTTAACACGAAATTCGACACACCCTTTAAGTGTTGCTATTTATAAAAACTTCCCTGATGTTGAACAAACCTCAGTTGAAGAATTCAGAGAACTCCCGTCACGTGGTCTAATAGGTCAGTTCAATAAGGTGAAGTTAAAAATCGGATCAGAAGAATTCATCAACAAAATCATTGAGAACAAAAGTGATACAAGTTCTACTGTTTTTGTTTCATTCAATGAAAAAACCAAGGGTTATTTTAAAATAAACACAAAATACCGAAATGGTCTTAAAGACTTAATCGATGAACTTGCTATAGACTTTGATTTACATCTAATTTCAGGTGATAACGACTCGGAAAAACAAAATCTTTCACCACTATTTAAAGATGAGAAAAAATTACATTTTAATCAGTCGCCACAAGACAAGTTAGAATATATAAAAACTCTACAGGGAAAGGGAAAGAATGTTTTAATGATTGGTGATGGATTAAATGATGCGGGTGCATTAAGTGCGAGTAATGCGAGTATATCAATAGCTGATAATGTTTATCATTTTTCTCCTGCCTGTGATGCCATTTTAGAGGCAAACAAGTTTAACAGACTTACAAAGCTTTTAAAACTTTCAGGTTCAGCAATTAAGGTAGTAAAAACAAGTTTTATTTTATCATTTCTATATAATGTAATAGGTATGTACTTTGCCGTTACCGGAATGCTTTCTCCAATTATTGCTGCTATTTTAATGCCCTTAAGCTCAGTTTCAGTAGTTGCTTATGTCACTTTAACAACATCCATGATTGCAAAACGAAATAGCAATAAGTAACTAAAAACTAGTATCAAGTCAAGCATATTTCGGGTAACATATTAAACTTTTAAGCGGATAAAAACCGCTAAAAAGTACGTTGAAGCCAACCTTTTAGCGATTAGAATCGCTTAAAGGTTAAGTCTATTACTCAAATTTTGACACTTGACTTGACACTAGCTATCCGTTATTGTAAATGGATTAATCTCTATTTACAATATAGACTAATTATCACAAAGCATAACGTCAACTCACCTACGGCAAACGCATGAAGAAATTATTCATAATAAATTTAATAAAATATTTTCAATTTGCAAAAAACAATAATTTTAATGGCTTTAGTTTAGATATTCTGGGATATTTTTAATATCCGTATTGCTTAT
>JAOZNO010000207.1 GCA_029933755.1 Bacteroidales bacterium
AAAAAAATATAAGTAATATTAACATAGTAGCAAGCTGTAAGAATGCCATGGAGGCTTTTACGTTTATAAACTCTAAAAAAATAGATTTAATTTTCCTAGATATAAATATGCCCGATATTTCAGGATTGTCTTTTGCAAAATCAATAAGTAAAAACATAAAAATTATTTTTACAACAGCATATCGCGAATATGCTGTTGATGGATTTGATTTACAAGCTGTAGATTATTTACTTAAACCCATTTCCTTTGAACGTTTATCTCAAGCAATTAATAAATATTCTGATGAAAATATTCCTGTAAAAATTGACACCAATAAGAAAATAATTACCGAAACAAGCGATTTTATTTTCGTTCGTTCAGACAGAAAGATGATGAAAGTTAATTTTTCTGAAATTAATTATATCGAAAGTCTAAGTGATTATATTAAATTTCATTTGCAGGATAAAACCATTATTACCCGAGAAACCATAACAAGTATTGAAGCAAAACTCCCTAAAAAAGATTTTATTAGAATTCATAGGTCATTTATTGTTTCAATATTAAAAATTGATCTATTTACAAATGAATATGTAGAACTGAACAAAAATATAATTCCAATTAGCAGAACCTACAAAAATGATGTTTTACACAGATTAGAAAACATTTAGAAAACACCTATAGCTCCTTTGAAAGCAGATAATCCAGCATCAGTCCTATTTCCAGTTCAGGAACACCATGTTTAATTAAATATGGTTTATCCTCGTAAAAATCTTGTTTAAATTTTTTATTATTATACTTACTTAATGAATAAGCTTCTTTATAAAATCCAGTAGCATTCTCTGTATTATTCATGCACCATTCAACATGTCCCATGTTTAAATAGTCAAACCGATCTGCTTTATTGTTTTCTCTTAGCTTCAGATAATACTTTTGTGCATTTTCAAATTTACCCAAAACAAATGAACACCACGCAATTGGCCTTAGAATCATCGTATTTGAAGGAGCAAAATATTCTACTTTAAAATAATGTTCTAGTGCATTTTCATACTCTTTCAATCGCAAATAGCTATGTCCTAAATGTGCTTGCACATACATGTTTTCAGGTTCTAGTTTTTCGGCCTTTAAATAATATTCAATTGCTTTATCAGTAACATCAAGCTCTCTGTAACATAGCGCAATTTTTTTGGTTGACCAGGCAAGATGTTTATCGAAAAACTCCGCTTTTCCATAGTAACTAAGAGCCTCTTCAAATTTTCCGAGTTTCTGATATGAATAGGCGATTTTTTCAATTACTTCTAACTCATTAATGCCTTTATTGAAAAGGATTTTAAATACTTCTAAAGAGTTTTTATAATACTCCTTTTCAAAATACAAAGCACCAATTTTTTTAAACAGTTCAGAATCAAACCATATTTCTGTTAAAATACTACTGTTGTACAAATCAAGCTCTTCACTAAAAATATCAATAAGTTCATTCTTGTATGGATGCAGTTTAAAAAATCTGTATAAATCCTGAATATACTGGGTAAATTGATACCGATCCATCATCGATTTATTCAATAATTCATCATCTTTAATTAATTCATTCATTCCTTCAATTTCGGCATTGAACATCTCCAACATCATCGTTTTTTGAACGTCTGGCATAAATCGAACATTCAATATAAAGGAGTATTTATCAGAATTACATAAAAAAGCAGATTTTTCAAGTCCTTCAATAAATGTATCTTTATCAAAACTACTTTTTTCAAATTTAAAAGCCTCCCAAATAGCATCATTTTCTTTATAAAAAGGCAAAAACCAGTTAGATGGTTCTTTGAAAAAATCAAAATGTTTTAACATTGCAAAAGCACTCATAAATACATCAGAACCTTCAATTTGCATTTTTGAAAACTGTTCAAGTTTACCTAACAATTCCGGAGAATCTTCAAAAACACTTTCCCAATCCGGATTTTTATCCTCAGAGGACATATCATCCAAAATTTCATCAAGTTTCAATTTATCCTCAATTTTCGGTTTAAATTTTACAACTTCAGGGATAATTTCATTGTGTAACCGATTACTTATTTTTTCAGTTTCTTTAGTCCTAATTAATTGAAGGATTATATAACCAAGATTCTTTTCAAAACTCTTTTCTTTTTTCAACTCTGCTATCTGTTGCATCAAATCAGGATAAATTAACATTCTGTCAGAGTGGATATATACACTAAGCACAATTCCAACTAATGCACGTTGCCATACTTTTTCAGGTGAATACTCATAAAAACTAATTAATAATTCAATTTTTTTTACATCAAAACACCTAAGGCTACTTATAGTTAAAGCACTTACAAATAACGATTTTACATGCCAGTTTAGTTTTTCATCTTTTAACACCCTCTCAAGAAATGCAATACTATTTTCATCAAGTTTTGCAGACAACCAAATTCTTTTAAACACCAAGAAAATTTCTTTTTCGCTTTCTTCTTTTAAAACAGACTTTTCAATAGAATGTCTATTATTAATAAATTCAAATTGAGTTTCCTGAGCAATATTGACAAGCGCAAAATGTTTTTGTTTTTCAATTAGGAGAATTTTAACTCGATCAGTAAATTTATAACTAGATTGAATAAGCTTATTATAGATTTTATCCCGATCAGGATCTTTAATTTTCCCAAAAGAATACTTAAGAATATTATTGTAAATACCTTTAAGCTCCAAGTATGGTACATGTAGCGTACTTAATTCCTCAGATTCAATAAGCTCGTTCAAACGATTAAACGAATCCAAAAGATTATTTGTTAAAATATTCTCAGTAATTTTTTTAAATATTTTATTAATTTCTTGTATGTTCATATTAAACAAAATAGGTTTACAGCTCAAAAGTAATGATTTTAGCTGGTTTTTGAAATCAGCTTACTAAATTTGTAAAGAAACACTTTAACAACAAACATTTTGACAATAAATTATTATACTGATTTGACTGTTTTATCAATTCAAGCCCAAACGTTCAGGTGAATACCATTTTCGATATAAAGTATACTTGACTTGACATAAAAAAGTGAATATATTGATGAAACAATTAAATACTTTGACCAATTTTATTGCACAGCTGACCACACTTAAATTATTCAATATAAACTAATTGATAAAATCAAGAAAGAATAGCATTTTCAGTAAGTACAGGTTTTTTATATGTATTTTTTTTTGTAGCTTTGGTCTAATTAGAGTGTGTGTTCATAGAGTCAAGAGTTTGAACTAGAAAGTTCGGATTTAAAGCCTGCCCCGTATTTTTATCGGAGGCGTGTGATAAATCTAAACCACAGAATACTAGTGTATTTGAGGATTTAGATTTTGAGCAACAACGCAGAAGTCGGACTTTCTAGACAGACTCTAATTAAACTAACCAAAAATAAACTTTAAATACTAACTAAATGAACAGCTACTTTATTAAACAAATTAGAGGCTTATTTTTTTCATTCTTTATTATTTCGGTTTTCATTCTAAGTTCTTGTGTTCCTTTAAAAAAGGTTATGTATGTACAAACTAAAGATGTAAAAGACACCTTGAATACCTTCATTTTAAAACAAAGACCAAAAAACACAGTTCAGCCTTTTGATAATTTGTATATAAATATTATTAGTCCTGATGAAACAACCTCACGAATGTTTAATATCACCGGGAATAACGGGGGTCAACGAGCAATAGATTACCAGATGATAAGTTATTTGGTTAATGATTCCGGTTATGTAGACTTCCCTTTTGTTGGACAAATACATGTTGAAGGATTAACAATTCTGGAAGCAAAAGATGCTATTCAAAATGCATTAAGTCAATACATTAGCAATGCAGCAGTCACTGTCAAATTCGTTGGTAAAAGTATTACCGTTATTGGTGAAGTAATACGTCAAGGTGAGTATCCTATATTTTCCGATAATGTTACTATTTTCAGTGCTTTAGCCAGGGCAGGTGGATTAGGGGATTTTGGAAATAGAGAAAATGTGACTATAATAAGAGAGGAGGATGGAAAAACAAGTTTCCACCATGTTGACCTAACAGATAAAAGGATTACTATTTCTGATTTCTATTATATAAAACCTTCTGATGTTATTATTGTTCAACCTTTAAAACAAAAGTCATATGGATTTGCAACTTTTCCATACGCACTTGTATTAACAAGTTTAACTACCTTAATAATAGTTTTAACTTTTGCGCGCACAATGTAATTGAATTTCATTTAAGAAAACTAAAAAATATTGAAAGTGAAAAATATTGAATCATTTGAACCCGAATCAAATATTGATTTTTATAAGAATCTATTAAAGAAATTTATTAGAAGTTGGTATCTTTTTGCAATTAGTTTAGCATTAACTTTATCTGCCGGACTATACATATACAAATCAGCCTCTCCTTTATATAGTAATAATTCACTAATGCTTATTGCCGAAGAGAGAACAGGGAGACAAAATAGAGGTGATTTATTACAATTTGAAATGTTTAACATTGAGAGTACAATCGAAGATGAGCTTGGGATAATTCAATCATTTCCGATAATCAACAAAACCATCAGACAACTGGATTTAACTACCTCCTATTATAAGTCTAGTGGACTAACAACTATAGATATATACAAAAACAATCCATTCATTGTTTTATCTGACCCCAAAATATCACAAGTGGTCAATTTGGATTTTACAGTTGAAATACTTTCAAACAACAAGTTTCGTATAAGTACAAGAAGTGACAGAAAAGTTTATTTATATAATCTGGCTAATAACGAGGTAACCGGGGAATTAGAGAATGTAAATTTTTCTGGAGAATATAAATTTGGAGATGAAATTATTTTAAAAGATACTAAATTCAAACTATTATTAAATGGTAATTTTGCCATAGATAAATTGCTTGAAGAAAAATATTATTTTAAGTTTAATAATCTTGAACAATTAACCTACCAATACCAGGGAGCACTTTCTGTTGAACGTACTTCAATCCAATCATCCTTAGTAAATTTAGAGATAAAAAATGCAAACCCTGTACTTGCTACTAACTTTCTGAATAAATTAACTGAAGTATATCTGAATCAAAACCTTGAAAAGAAAAATATTATTGCTACAAGAACAATTGAATTCATTGATGATCAAATCGCAGAAGTTGCCGACTCTTTATATTTTACAGCTGATATGCTTAAGGATTTTCGGACTCAGAATAAGGTAATGGATATTAATTTCTTATCACAAAGTGTCTATAATCAAATGACTTTATTGCAAGACCAACGTGCTGAATTAGAAGTGAATGCAAAGTATTATGATTACATAAAGGAATATTTTGAAAACAATAATGATTTAAGTGACATACTGGCACCTTCTGCAATGGGAGTAGATGACACTCAACTAATTAGTTTAATAAATCAATTAACAGAATTAAACGCAAAACGGTCATTATTGCTTAATAAAAACCCGGCCATTCATGACTTAAACATTCAAATCACAAAGCTAAAAGAAACAATACTGGAAAACATTGACTATATTGTGAATACATCAAATATTACGATAAATGACATTGATAATCGAATTGCTAAATTAAATTCACAAATGTCAAAACTTCCAACAACTGAAAAAGAACTTATAAATATTACAAGGAAATTTGACATAAACGATGCAATATATACTTTTCTGCTTCAAAGGAGATCGGCTGCCGAAATTGCAAGAGCCTCTAACAGGCCTGATTACGAGGTAGTTGATCCTGCAAAATTGAGTAGTGTTTTACAAGTTGCACCTAAACAAAAGATGATACTTCTAGGGGCGCTATTTTTAGGCTTAATGTTCCCTATTGGCTTTATACTACTGCAAGCAGCAATTAACGAAACTGTCACTGAGAGGAATGATATTGCAAAAGTGACCAACCTTCCTCTATTAGCCTCTATCGTAAAAAATGAAACTAAAAGCATAATGCCCCTTACGGATTTCCCAAAATCGCTTGTTTCGGAATCATTTCGCTCATTAAGAACTAGTTTACAATTCTTTCATAAAGATAAGGATAGGCATAATTTCTTGGTGACATCGGCATTTAGCGGAGATGGAAAATCTTTCTTATCAATTAATTTAGCAATAGCCTATTCTTACTTTGGAAAAAGAACATTACTACTTGAGTTTGATCTCAGAAAACCTAAAATTGCTAGTTATCTGAATCTTGATAATTCAAAAGGCTTATCCTCTTATTTAATTAATGATGCTTCGCTTGAAGACATTATTCAAAATACAGGCATTAAAAACCTTGACATTATTACTTCTGGTGAACTTCCGCCAAACCCTGTTGAGCTAATGGCATCTGAGAACACGAGGAATCTAATGGAAATATTACAATCAATTTATGATTATATAATAATTGACTCTCCTCCTATTGGAATAGTTACTGATTCATATTTATTAATGAACTACTCTGACATAAATATATTTGCAGTAAGGTTAAACCATACAAATAAAAAATTATTTACATCAATAATGAATGATATTAAACAAAAAGAAATACAGAATTTTGGAATTGTAATTAATGATGATGGGGAACAGATGCAGTCTTCTTACTACAGTTCATATGATTCAAAAAAATCTTTCATAATGAAAAAGCTAAACACCTTAAAAAGATTAATGACTAAAGGGTAACTGCTTAGCTAAAGCACCATTAAATCAATCATAAAAGATTCATATTTTTTGTGGTTGATTTATTTTTAAGATACTTATTTTTCTAGTTTATTCTTATTTA
>JAOZNO010001020.1 GCA_029933755.1 Bacteroidales bacterium
TTGTGATGGATTGGGAGGCCACCAGGCAGGAGAAATTGCCTCAAAAACTGCGACTGAAGCCATCGGTATTTTTTTCAACACAGACTATTATAAAAACCCTTTTGAGGCTATAGAAAATGCAATTGTCCACGCAAACAAAAAAGTATTTGCCTACGCACAACAAAATCCTGACTTATATGGAATGGGTACGACGATTGTTTTAGCACTTATTCGTGACAACCTGGTATACTATGGACATACCGGTGATAGCAGACTGTATACTTTTTCGCAAAATAGTTTAACACAACTTACTCGAGACCATTCTTATGTTAATCAGTTGGTTGATAAAAATATTATTACAGAAAAAGAAGCAAAAAATCATCCTCGTAGTAATGAAATAACAAGAGCACTTGGTTTAACAGAAAACATTGAGCCTGATGTAACAAGTTCAGCGTTTCTACCAGCTGAAAATGACATGCTACTGCTTTGTAGCGATGGGTTAAACAATATGGTTCAGGATAAATGCATTAAAAAAATATTATCATCGGATATTATTATTGAACAAAAAGCATCTGAACTAATTAACAAAGCAATTGCAAATGGAGGTATTGATAATATTTCTGTCCAGATTGTACGCTTTCATAACATTGATCGCAATTATAAACCTGAAGCAATTAGTAACTGGACTAAAAAGGAAGGAGTAAAGTTTTTTCTAAACAAAAAAATGTATTTCATTGGCTTACTTTTGGCTTTTTTTGTAGCATACTTTGTTTTTTTTAATGAAAAGAATGACAACAAACAAGCCATTGAACATGACTTAATTATATCAAAAGGACATAATACAACAAAGGATGGATTGTTAATGATTTACCCTTACAAAATTAAAGCAAATGACAAACTGGAATTAATTGCTGAAAATTTCAACCTAAATGTTGATGATTTAAAATTATTAAATCCAAATATTGATGAATTAATTGAGGGTATGCATTTAAAAATTCCTATTCAGGATACATATATTATTCAGGGTGATGATGAAATTCAGTTAATTAGTAGCAGGTACAATATTGACCCTGTTGATATAATGCGGATAAATGATTTTTGTGAAATTAAATTAACAGTTGGCAGAGAGTTAGTTATACCCCTTGCTCCTAAAAAACCCTAATTAGAGTGTGTCCATAAAGTCAAGGTTTTGTGTCCTTTATGTTTTTTACTATTTTCAAACAAGAACAGTATTCAGTTCTCAGCAAGCAGACTTTGTAGAGCTACTGCATACTGTGGACTGTTTACTGCTAACTTCTGCAAATCTTTGAATAAGTTCCACATATTAAAAAAGCTTAAAAATAAGACATACGAGACAAACTCTAATTAGCCCCTGAACGGAAACTAAGTGTTTGGATGGGAAATTTCAAGTTCTAGGCTTGTGAAATCTTAAAAATCAGGAGTTTACTTTTGTAAATGATTGTTTTTTAAGGTGAGCATAACGAAGAAATTGGAATTTCCGGTCAAACACTAATTATACTTATAAATCATCCATCAGCTTCTGGTATTTTTTTAAAAGTTCACTTACATGATAACCATCCAGTAAGGCATGATGAGCTTCAACCGATAAAGGCATTTTTAAGCGGTCTCCATCCTTAAAATATTTACCAAAAACCAACTTGGGAATAGAATCACCAGTACGGAATTTTCGTGCATGCTGAATACCAGTAAAGCTAATCCATGGAACA
>JAOZNO010001021.1 GCA_029933755.1 Bacteroidales bacterium
ACCGGCTGTCCCACTCAAACTTACATCTGTATTAATAAAATCAATAACATCTTCGTTAAAAGTAGCTGTAAAATTAATAGGACTACCGTTTGTTGGATCAACTTGACCTGATGTCTGGGTAATTTCTACTGTGGGATTTCCTGCATCATAAATGACCAAATTATCCGTATTAATTGAAGCCAGATTAATATTTCCAACAATATCTGTACATACACCACCTGCAATATCTACTATTACAGTTCCATCACCTGTCATGCCACTTATTGCCAAATTAAAAACTTGTGGTCCACCGCTTAGCACTACCGTAGTTGCACCGGCTGTCCCACTCAAACTTACATCTGAATCAATAAAATCAATAACATCTTCGCTAAAAGTGGCTGTAAAATTAATAGGATTACCGTTTGTTGGATCAACTTGACCTGCTGCCTGGGTTATTTCTACTGTAGGATTATCTGTAGGGATATCAATCATATTAAAACTTGCACTACTGCTTGCAGAGTAACCATCACCATCACCACCACTAAAATTTTGTGCAATAACAAAATAGTAAGGCATAAATAAAAGAATAAATGAAAATATAATTACTTTTTTATTGTTTCTCATAATATATTTGGATAATTAATCTTCTGTTCTTACACCTCGCCATCCCCAGGCATAAAATCTAAGAACTCTATTATCAAGACCTCGACCCCTACTTGAAACTTCAATAAACGGCTCTGTATGATATGCATGCCCACCTCGTCCACTAACTCCGGAGTTTAATAGTGGCCAGTCTGTATTAGTAGCATTCCCATCAACATCTACCGTTCCATCACCATGACTTCCAATAAAGCTTCTTCCTGCTTCGTTACCAACTGAAATACATTTTTCCACAATATTACCAGTCAAATCTAAAACACCATAATAGCTTGCTCCTGCCTGTTCACGACTTGTAGATTCAGCAGAAGCATAGCCACAACGATAAGGAAACCCAGACCAATCTTGGCCATAATTACACAAGCCTAATCCTGTATTTGATGCAGCTTCATTAGCTTGTCCGGAATTTGTTATCGAAAGAGATGTTTGCGTCAAATTAGTTGTGCCCCAAGCATGTTCATTTGCTACGGGATAAACAGTTCCCCTACAAGCTTTTTCATATTCCAATTCAGTCATGGGACGTAATCCTGCCCAATCCAAATATGCCAGACCATCACTTATGTTAATATAACCACATGCAATATTTTGTCCATCATCATTCTCATTGGGAACTCCATTATTATTTAGGTCACAAAAAAAGTTAACTTCGTCTACAGGTAATGGATTTTCTCTTCTTATGCCATTTCTATACTCGGGACTATTACCATCCACTATCACATAAAGTGCTGAAATATTCTCCACTCTATTGTTTTGTTGTGCTCGGGTTAAAGTATTTAAAAAATCAACGTACTGTTCTTGACTAATTTCATAACGCATCATGTAAAACGCATCGTAGCCTTTTGGGAATGTGGCCGAAATAGGTCCCAGCCTATCTCCTGAAAATGAGTCATCATTGTTATAATACAAATTTCCATTAGAATTATTTACTATAATAGAATTTTCACTATCTATTTGATAAGGTGTATTTATATTGGGATATTCATAAAATGCATTTATTTCACCACCACCAGACCCTACGTAAAAGCTACCTTGAGGTACATAAACCATTTCAATCCCCAAAACACGAAC
>JAOZNO010000208.1:0-5587 GCA_029933755.1 Bacteroidales bacterium
AGTTGGCAGTAAACAGTCTACAGTAGGCAGTAGCTCTGCAAAGTCTGCTTGCTGAGAACTGAAGACTGTTCACACTTCAAAATAGTAAAACACATAAACAATACATAAATACTGACTTTATGGATCGGCAATTAGCCTAATAATTAATTAGCTTAGTTGTCAGACATATTTTTAAAAAGAAACTTTTAAATTGTAACGATAAAAGCACGATATAAACGTTAAACTACAAGGAAACTCCTTGTAGTTTTTTTATTTATTGAAAATTTGTAATACAAATTACAAATTTTATTAATAAACTTTGTACTTTTGTCGAGATTTATTAAAAAATTAAGTTTAAACTGTTTTATGAAGCAAGTCATTCTCTTTTTGGTTATTGCATTTTTTATTGTTAGCTGTACAGCAAATAAAAAAAAGGTGGATATGATTGTGCATAATGCCTTAGTATATTCTGTTGACTCTGATTTTCAAATGTTTGAAAGTTTTGCTGTAAAAAATGGAAAATTTGTTGATGTGGGAACATCAAAGGATATTCTTGACCAGTATCAGTCGGAAAATACTGTTGATATGAAAGGAAAGATTGTTTATCCTGGTTTCTTTGATGCTCATTGTCATTTTTACGGTTATGGTTTAAATTTACAGAAAGTAGACTTAAGTGGAACAAAATCCTTTGATGAAGTCCTTCAAAAGCTAAAGGAATTTTCAAAAAATCATGATGTTGATTGGATTCTGGGACGTGGTTGGGATCAAAATGATTGGGAAGTAAAGGAATTCCCTGTTAATACGAAGCTTAATGAACTTTTTCCAAATACCCCGGTAGTGTTAACACGTATTGACGGTCATGCACTTATTGCAAATAAAGTAGCTTTGGAAAGAGCAGGGCTTACCATTGAAATGAAAGTTGAAGGTGGGAAAATAATGTTGGATGGGAATCGTTTAACCGGTGTTTTAATTGATAATGCACAGGAAATGATTTATCATGCAATTCCAAATCAAAGTAAATCTTTAAAAACGAATGCTTTGCTAGAGGCTCAAAAAGCATGCTTTCAGGTTGGCTTAACAACTGTAGATGATGCCGGATTAAGTAAAAATACAGTTTTGCTTATTGATGAGTTGCAAAAATCTGGTAAATTAAAAATGCGTGTTTATGCAATGCTAAATCCATCAAAGGAAAATGCTGATTATTTTATTAAAAATGGACAGTATAAAACAGATCTGTTAAATGTACGTTCAATTAAACTGTATGCTGATGGAGCTCTTGGTTCAAGAGGAGCATGTCTTATAAAGCCATATAGTGATGAGCCTGCTAATTCAGGATTCTTAATTTCAGGTATTGACTTTCTGGATAGTTTATGCAATTTGGCTTATGAAAATAATTACCAGATAAATACACATGCTATTGGCGATTCAGCTAATCGTGTAATGCTAAAACTATATTCAAAATATTTGAAAACTAAAAATGATAAGCGCTGGAGAATTGAACATGCCCAGGTAATTTCTCATGAAGATTTTAATTTATTTAGTCAGTTTTCGATTGTTCCTTCAGTACAACCAACACATGCTACTTCGGATATGTATTGGGCTGAAGATAGGTTAGGAGGGGAACGTGTAAAATATGCTTATGCATATAAAAAGCTTTTAGAATTAAATGGATGGATTGCTGCAGGAAGCGATTTTCCGGTTGAAGATATAAATCCTTTATATGGGTTTTATGCAGCGGTAGCAAGACAAGATCAAAAATCATGGCCTGAAAATGGCTTTCAAATGGAAAATGCAATTAGTAGGAAACAGGCTTTAAAAGCCATGACTATTTGGGCTGCAAAATCAAATTTTGAAGAAAACGAAAAGGGTAGTATTGAAATTGGCAAGTTTGCTGATTTTGTAGTTGCCAATGAAGATATCATGGAAATAGAGATTCATAAAGTGCCTAAAGTAAAGGTGTTTCAAACATACATTGCGGGTGAGAAGGTTTTTTAGATTTTAATTTAAGTAGAATGGTCTTAATTGCAGATAGTGGCTCAACAAAAACAGACTGGAAACTGGTTGATAAATCAGAAGAATACTCTTTTCAAACAAAGGGTATAAACCCGTTCTATATGAATGATGGGGAAATTGAACTTGAGTTAAAAAATATGGTTGTTCCTCAATTGAAGAAAAGTCCGGATGAGGTTTATTTTTATGGAGCTGGGATAATTAGTGAGCAAAAGAATAGAATGGAAAAGATCTTATCTAAAAGCTTTAAAAATGCCAGTATTGAAGCAGAAAGTGATTTGTTAGCTGCGGCCAGGGCACTTTGTGGCAATCAGAAAGGAATTGCATGTATTATAGGAACCGGTGCAAATTCTTGTTTGTATGATGGTGAGAAAATTATTGATAATATTCCACCTTTGGGTTTTATTCAGGGCGATGAAGGAAGTGGTGCTGTTTTGGGCAAAAAATTGGTTACTATGTATCTTAAAAGAGAATTACCAAAAAATATTGCTGATGCATTTCATAAAGAATACGATTTAGATGTTTCTGATATTTTAAAGAAAGTATATAAAGAGGCTTTTCCTAATCGATTTTTGGCAAATTTTACAAAATTTATATATCAACATATTTCAGATGAATTAATTTATCAAATGGTTTACAATAGTTTTAATGAGTTTTTGGTTAGGAATGTTTTTAAATATGAAGATTACCAAAAACGAACTTTACATTTTGTTGGTTCTGTAGCTTTCTATTTCAAAGAAATTTTGATAGAAATTGCAAATGAACATGAACTTAAAATTGGAAATATTATACGTAGTCCTATGAATAATTTGGTGAAATATCATTTAAATCAACAGTAAGTGATTATTTAAAAAAAAGAAATGAATTTGGAAAATAATATAACAGAAGCAACTTCAAGGTTTGATCACCTGGAAGAAATGCCTATTAGTGAACTATTGAAGAATATTAATAAGGAAGACAGTACAATTCATATTGCCGTTGAGAAAACAATTCCTGTAATTGAAGAACTTGTGGGGAAGTTGGTGACACGTATGAAAAATGGTGGACGACTATTTTATCTGGGATCAGGTACAAGTGGTAGGTTGGGGATATTGGATGCCTCTGAAATACCTCCAACTTTTGGTTTGTCGTATGGAAAAGTTATTGGGTTAATTGCAGGTGGAGATAGTGCGATAAGAAAAGCAATTGAATCAGCAGAAGATGATTCTGAGCAAGCATGGAAGGAATTGCAAGAGTATGACATTAATGAAAATGATACAGTTGTTGGTATAGCTGCTTCAGGGAAAACACCTTATGTAATAGGAGGTGTTAAAACTGCAAAAGAAAATGGAATATTAACAGCCTGTGTTACCTGTAATCCTGATTCTCCGTTAAGTCAGGAAGTAGATATTCCTATAGAAGCAATTGTAGGCCCTGAGTTTGTTACAGGAAGTACTCGAATGAAAGCCGGAACTGCACAGAAGATGGTATTGAATATGATAACCACTTCAACTATGATAAAACTAGGACGAGTAAAGGGTAATAAGATGGTTGATATGCAGTTAACAAATAAAAAACTGGTAATTCGTGGTACAAAAATGATACAAGAAGAGATTAATGTTTCTGAAAAAGAAGCTAAAGAACTACTATTAAAACATGGTTCTGTTCGAGAGGCCGTTTATTTTTATAAAAAATAAATTGTCAGTAAAAGACAATAAGAAACTTTAGACTGAAAGATAATAATATTGGTGCTTTCTCCGATTTCAAATTGATAGGATTCTAAAAAGTGTAGAAATAAAAAACTAAGGGTTTAGTTATTTTTATAACTAAACCCGGTTTTTAAATTTTTTAAATAAGCTACTATCTAAAACCCATTCTTTTTTTATCGTCTTTTTGCTCAATAGCAATTTCTTTTAAATCGAGAATAGTAACTGTTTCCATCATTGTCGTAGTTCTTTCTTCTGAAGGTAAAGAAGCCATTCGGAGGTTTTGTTTTTTAACAGCCTGTTCTACAATTTTCCGTACTGAACGTGCATTTCCAAAATATTTATCTCTTTTTTCGTAAAGTCCGTTTAAATATTCTAACAGAAATTTCTTAGCATCTTTATCAGCTACTAAATTTTCATCAGCAAACATTTGAATTGCAATTTTTAACAAAGTATCAGCAGCATAATCGTAAAATTGCCATACCCGGTCAAAACGTGATTTTAAACCAGGGTTTGCATGCAAAAAAACATCCATATTGTCAGGATAACCTGCTGCAATAATCGCAAATTTCCCACGCTTATCTTCCATATGTTTTAAAATTACCTCAATGGCTTCCTTTCCAAAACTATTTTGGCCACCATCTGACAAAGCATAGGCTTCATCAATAAATAATACCCCGCCCATCGCTTCATCAAGTTTGGCTTTGGTCTTTATTGCTGTTTGCCCCGTATAACCTGCAACCAGACCTTCTCTACCGGTTTCAACAACATGTCCACGTTCAAGTAAGCCTAGTGATTTGTATATTTTACCCATAATTCTGGCTAGGGTTGTTTTTCCCGTTCCCGGATTTCCTGTAAAAATGGTGTGTATGGAGAATTTATTTAGTACATCTTTGCCTGTTTCACGATAATATCGCACCAGCTTAATCATATCATTAACTTCTGCTTTGATATGGTTCATGCCAATCAGGGCTTTAAGTTCATTAGTTGCAATTTTCAATAACTCTTCATCAATCGGTATCCTTATTATTTTTTTCTTTTTCCCAGCTTTAATTTTCTTAACATCTGCTAAGGTAATGGTTGATAATGTTTTTCCTGATAGTCTTTTAACATTGGGTAGCTTAATAAGCCTCAAACCCATATTCATTTTTCCCTCATCAATTAAAGAGTATGCATAACGGGCATTACCAAAGGTATGGTCTCTATCTCGATAAGCATCTATTAACAATTTATTGATATATTCTTTTGCTTTTGGATTAACAATTATCGAACGTTTTTCTGCTGCATACTCAGCAATCAGAATTAGTTCATCCGGTGTGTAGTCATCAAAGTGGAAATAATATTTAAATCTTGATTTTAAACCTGGATTAAAATTAATAAAATCCTCCATTTCTTTTGGGTATCCAGCTGCCATTATAGCAATATCACCTGGGCCATCAGACATTTCTTTAATAAGAACTTCAATAACTTCACGTCCATAATCTTTAGAGTCTTCTTTTGAACGGGTAAGTGCATATGCTTCATCAATAAAGAGTATACCTCCACGTGCTTTTTCAATTGCCTCTTTTACTTTTGGTGCAGTTTGGCCAATAAATTCACCTACCAAATCAGCACGGTCAACTTCATGAAGATGACCTTTTGATAAAAGACCCATTTTTTGGTATATCTTACCCAAAAGTTTAACTACAGTTGTTTTTCCTGTTCCAGGATTTCCTGTGAAAACACTGTGCAGAGTGATTTTTTCTTCGTCTTTAAGGCCTTTCTTTTTCCTGAGTTTTAAAAATTCAATATAATCTATATGTTCCGTAATCTGGTTTTTAATTTTTTCAAGACCAATTAGAGAATTTAAGTTTTTCAATAACTCTTCTAAGGTTTTTTCTTCCTCTTCAGTTGACGAAACTGCTGCTTCTAAC
>JAOZNO010000208.1:5597-6696 GCA_029933755.1 Bacteroidales bacterium
TGCAGTACCTTTAATCTTTTTTTCACCCATATTAAATGGAATAGAAGCAACCAGTGTGTCCATAAAAACAATTTCGGCTACATACTTATCTTCTTTCCACGAACCGGGATCATTGTTTCCCCAGCCTCTGTTGTAGGTGTAAGTTTCGCCTTTTGTTTTTTTATCAATATAATACAAACTGTCCATTTGTGCTTTAAACTGTCCTGCATCATCATAAAAATTTATGAAAAATTCAAAATTCCAGTCAATATTTGTTTTATTTTTTATTTTTATTTCTAACCAAACATATTGGGTTTCCTTTTTGTTAAAGGCTATCAAATATGTTTTTTCTTTCTGATCCCATCCTGCTGAATCTCCCGTGTAAAGTTTAATTGATTCAATATCAAAATAAGGGTTATTTTTAATACTTACAGCACCAATATCTTCAATAAAATATTTTTCGCTGCCAACTAATTTATCATCAATGTATGCTTCACATATATAATCACCTTTTTTCCAAAAGTCACCTGAGGCATCAACTCCCCAACTTTTATATACATGTATGGTATTTTTGTCTTTGCTTACTTCAATATCTTCATCAAGGCTGGCAATTTCATCTCTTTTGCCACGCTTAATTTGTATAAATTTAACTGTAACCTTAGCTTTCCAGTCTTCTTCATCAAAAAGCTTATTGTAAAATGTAAATTCAGAACGGATATATCCTACCTCTGATTTATCAAATACTTTTCTGTATTTTCGTTTTGAATGTGCCATCCACTCCGACGAAGAATATACCTGAATTGATTTAAATTTATAAGGGTCACCGTATTTGTAGTCATCTGCTCCCATAAGCCAAATATTGATAGTTAATGTTAGACAAAGAACAAAAATAATTATTATTGCACAAATTATTGATTATTTTTGATGAATTAAAAATAGTAATAATTTTACTTAAATTAAGCATAAATTAATGAAATAATCAAAAATGTAAAAACATGAAGCATTTATTATTCACTATATTTTTATTTACCCAGGTTTCTTTTTCTATTGAGGCTCAGACTAATGAATGGCCTTACGTGAACTATACATATGCAAAAGCATTTATGTATAATTTAGACTC
>JAOZNO010001022.1 GCA_029933755.1 Bacteroidales bacterium
ATATAGACATCATAAAAAAGTACAATAAGCCCGGGCCAAGGTATACCAGTTATCCGCCCGCTACATTTTTTCATACAGATTTTTCTGCCGAAAATTACAAAAGGCATATCATTAAATCAAATACCGAACAGCCGGATAATATAAGTTTTTACGTACACATTCCATTTTGCTCAAAAATGTGCCATTTCTGTGGTTGTAACGCCAGTGCTTTACGAAGTGATAAAGTAGTTCGTAGGTATATTAATGCAGTGATTAAAGAAATTGAAACCATCTCATCTCATCTTGATAAAACACGAAAAGTAAGCCAGGTTCATTGGGGTGGTGGCACGCCAAATGCGATTTCTTTGGATTATATTGAAGAAATTATGCAGACCCTCCACAAGCATTTTGAATATACCGAAAATGCAGAAATTGCAATGGAGTGTAACCCTGCCCATCTTGAATTTGATGATGTAGATCGTCTCGCACAAATTGGCTTTAATCGTTTAAGCCTTGGAATACAGGATTTTGACCCAAAAATACTGGAACTGGTTAATCGTGACCCATCAAAACACCCTGTTAAAAAACTGGTTGAACACATGAAAAAAATTGGGTTTAAAGGTGTTAATTTAGATTTAATCTACGGGCTGCCTCATCAAACCGTTGAAAGCTTTAAAGAATCTGTAAAACAAGCCATTGAAATTTCACCGGACAGATTAGTTACTTTTTCATATGCACATGTTCCGTGGGTAAAAGGTGCACAAAAAAAACTAGAAACCTATGGGTTGCCAAATCCTGAAGAGAAATTAGCCATGTTTGATGCAGGATTAAGTATGCTAACTAAGGCCGGATATATTTCAATTGGGATGGATCATTATGCCAAACCAGAAGATGAACTTAGCAAAGCACTGAAAAATAAAATGCTACATCGAAATTTTCAGGGTTATGCTACAAAAGAAACAACTGGTCAGGTTTATGGTTTTGGAAGCTCATCAATAAGTCAGTTTAATGGTGCATATATTCAAAACACGAAAAATCTTAACAAATACATGGAGAATATTGAGAAATCAGGTTTTGCTGTAGAACGTGGTTACGAACTATCTAAAAATGATATCATTAGAAGAGAAGTAATCACAGACATTATGTGCAATGGGCATTTCAGTTTTGAAGATATATCTAATAAATTTAAGCTTTCGACAACAGAGTTAAAAGAAATACTGGAATTTTCTGAAACAAAATTAGAAGCTTTTATTGAAGATGATTTAATTACATATAAAAATGAAGTGCTTGAATTAAAATCAGAAGGCTTTTTTGTAGTTAGAAATATTGCCATGGCTTTTGATCCTTTGTTAAAAACATCAGAAGCACAATATTCAAAAACTGTGTAGATTAGGAAATAGGAAATGTGAAGATTAGTAAATGACTTGCAAAGTTTTTCAAACTTGGTAAGTCTTATGGAAATATATTAAAAAAATGTGGCATTAGTGAGTTAGAAAATATGAAGATATGAGATAACAATTTCCTACAAACATCTGACCTGAAGAAAATCTTGTAGCGTTTTTACGATTTAATATTCGGAAATGTGAGAATTAGTAAATTTGAAATTGAGAGAATGTGGAAATGCAAAAATGACAACTTAGTGACTATCTAATGACTATGAATGACCACCTAATGACCAATAACTAATTAACTAATGACAATTTAAAATGGAACAAAAAGATAT
>JAOZNO010000209.1:0-4104 GCA_029933755.1 Bacteroidales bacterium
AACAGCCTGTCCCGAGATTACCGGGAAAGTTATTGGTGTTTTCTTATAGCCACTAGATATTTGAAATCAGAGAAAGTTAAACTAGTTTTTTTAATCTTTAATAATTGAATTAGTATGTCAAATGTAAAAGCAGCAATAACAGGTGTCGGAGCTTATGTTCCGGATTACATCTTAACAAATGATGAACTAGCGACAATGGTTGACACCACTAATGAGTGGATTATGACCAGAATAGGCATTAAGGAACGAAGAATTCTAAAAGGCGAAGGCAAAGGAACTTCAGATTTAGGAACTGGTGCGGTACTGGATTTATTAAAAAAGACTGGGACTTCTCCTGATGAAATTGATTTATTAATTTGTGCAACAGTTACACCAGACATGGTTTTTCCGGCGACAGCAAATATCATAAGCGATAAAGCAGGAATAAAGAACGCTTTCAGTTTTGACTTAAATGCAGGATGCTCAGGCTTTTTATTTGGTTTAACAACCGGAAGCCAGTTTATTGAATCAGGCAAATACAAAAAAGTTATTGTTGTAGGTGCTGATAAAATGTCATCAATTGTAGATTATACTGACCGAACAACTTGCCCTATTTTTGGCGATGGTGCAGGTGCAGTCCTTTTAGAAGCTTCTGATGATGATAATGGAATTATTGACGTCACTAACTTTGTAGATGGCTCCGGAAGAAAACACCTTCATCAAAAAGCAGGTGGTTCAGTTAAGCCATCCACACATGAAACGATTGATGCCCGAGAGCACTACGTATATCAGGAAGGACAATCTGTTTTTAAATTTGCCGTTTCAAATATGGCAGATGTTTCAGTTGAAATGATGAAACGTAATAATTTATCATCTGATGATTTAGATTGGTTAGTGCCTCATCAGGCAAACCTGAGAATAGTAGATGCTACTGCCCGAAGGATGAATCTTCCAAAAGAAAAGGTGATGATTAACATCCAAAAATATGGTAATACAACTGATGCCACTATCCCGCTATTACTGAATGAGTGGGAGTCTAAACTAAATAAAGGTGACAACTTAATTATTGCTACTTTTGGTGCTGGATTTACCTGGGGAGCCATGTATCTGAAATGGGCTTACGACCCCCCAAAATAGTAAAATTAGAAAATATTCATTATATTGCACACAAATAATTTTAATTATCAGTTATGGAACTAAAAGAACTTCAAGACTTTATAAAAAATATAGCAAAATCCGGAGCAACAGAAGTAAAAATTGAAACCGGTGACTTAAAATTAACCATTAAAACACCGCCAAAAGGAAAAGCGGCTATGACACATACAGAAACTACTGTTGTTCAGCAAATTCCAATGCATACTCAAATGGCAACAATGCCGGGCTTACAAATGGCTCCTACAATGCAAACAATGCCTCCTGTTGCTCCTGTAGCACCTGTTGACACCAAAGAAAACGAAGAAGACACGAGCAATTACATTGAGATTAAAGCTCCAATGGTAGGTACTTTTTACAGAAAACCCGCTCCGGATAAACCAACTTATGTTAATGTAGGTGATAATGTAGAACCGGGCAAAGTGGTATGTATTATTGAAGCAATGAAATTGTTTAATGAAATTGAATCTGAAATATCGGGTAAAGTTGTTAAAGTTTTTGTTGATGATTCAACACCAGTTGAGTTTGACCAACCACTTTATCTAATAGATCCCAGCTAATAATATTAACTAAAATTGATATGCCATGAGAACTAAATTATTTTTATTTTCGTTTTTTGCTGCTGTAATTTTTGTACTAACTGCCTGTCCTTATCAATCACAAGTGCCTATTGACAAGCCAAATAAAAAAGTTGATAAAACAGTGTTAGGGAAATGGATTAAAAATTCAGACATAGATAACGAAAATCCTGAATATTTTGAAATTTCTGCAATAGATGAGTTTAAATATAATATTGTGAAATTCGAATATCAATCAAGTGACTCAACCTATAAAGAAACTAAATACTTAACTCATTTCACTTATATTGAAGATTTTGTATTCATGAACATGCAAAAAGATGGTGAAGGCGATTATTATATGCATCGCATTGATAAAACCGGTGATGAGTTTATGTTATACGAAATAACAGATAATATTGATGAAAAATTCACATCTTCAGAAGAGTTTGAAAGTTTTGTTGCAAAATATATGAAACTAAGTTTTTTCTATAATAAAGATGAAGTTAAATATGTTAGAAGCAAATAATTAATATTTGACTGTAATGCTTTACAGATTCATTTTTTTGAACTAAAGTTTTTACAACATATAAAAATTTACAGTAATAGTTTACAAATGCAATGGTTTTGCAAAGCCAAATAACTTTGATTTGGAAACTAGTGTTATAATATAATAAAAAAGTAAACTTTATAAAACCACGCTATATTATAGTTGTGCTTCTTTAATAAAAATAATATGTTCAAAAAAATACTGATAGCTAACAGAGGAGAAATAGCCCTCAGAATAATTCGCACATGTAAAGAAATGGATATTAGTACGGTTGCTGTTTACTCTACTGCTGATAAAGACAGCTTACATGTACGCTTTGCTGACGAGGCCGTTTGTATTGGTCCTCCGGCAAGTAACGAATCTTATCTCAATATTCCAGCTATCCTTTCAGTTGCTGAAATAACAAATGCAGATGCAATTCATCCCGGATATGGGTTTTTATCTGAAAACTCGCAATTCTCAAAAATTTGCCAGGAAAATAATATTAAATTCATTGGTCCTTCGGCAAAAATGATTGATCGCATGGGGGATAAATCCAATGCAAAAAAAACCATGAGAGCTGCAGGTGTTCCTACAATTCCCGGCTCTAAAGGATTGATTGAAAGTGTTCAGGAAGGTGTAGAATTGGCTAAAGGAATTGGCTACCCAGTCATTATTAAAGCTACTGCTGGCGGTGGTGGTAAAGGGATGCGGGTTATTTGGGCAGAAGAAGAATTTGAAACACATTGGGATTCAGCCAGACAAGAATCAGCTGCGGCTTTTGGTAATGACGGAATGTATTTAGAAAAATACATTGTAGACCCAAGACATATTGAGATACAAATAATTGGTGATCAGGAAGGTAATGCATGTCACCTTTCAGAAAGGGATTGCTCAATTCAACGTCGCCATCAAAAGCTTTTGGAGGAAACTCCTTCCCCGTTCATGACTGATGAGTTAAGAGAAAAAATGGGCGAAGCAGCAGTTTTAGCGGCAACTTCAATAAAATACGAAGGTGTTGGAACTGTGGAGTTTCTTGTTGATAAGCACCGGAATTTTTATTTCATGGAAATGAATACCCGAATTCAGGTTGAACATCCAATTACTGAAGAAGTAATTAATTTTGACCTTATAAAAGAACAAATTAAAATTGCAGCAGGAATCTCAATTATAGGAGTAAACTATTTACCTAAAATGCATGCTATTGAGTGTAGAATAAATGCAGAGGATTATAAAAATAATTTCAGACCTTCACCGGGCAAAATAACAACGCTGCATACTCCTGGTGGGCATGGAGTAAGAGTTGATACTCACGTGTATGCCGGTTATACAATTCCTCCATATTACGATTCAATGATTGCAAAATTAATTACTGTGGCCAGAACTCGTGAAGAAGCAATAAAGAAAATGCAACGTGCCCTGGATGAATTTGTAATTGAAGGTATTCAAACAACTATTCCATTTCATATTAAGTTAATGAAAGATTCCCGCTTTATTGAAGGAAACTACACAACTAAATTTATGGAAGACTTTTAATAATTATTGTGTATCTTAGAGTTTCGCTTTATTTGATTTTTAATGTATCGAATATATTTTAAACATATAGAAGTTGGCAGTAAACAGCAGACAGAAGTTCTGCAAATACTACCTACTGATAACTAGAAACTGCATACTTTTGACACGAGAAAGAAAATTGAAATTTAGTAATAAACATCTTTACGAGCAGTAAATAATAATTTTTAGACAATTAAAATGGCATTCGGAAAGAAAAAAACAGAAGGAACTATGGCAAACTATCAGGAAAACAGCTCAAATTCAGTAAATACAATTGTTAATGGTACTGAAATTAGTGGTGAAATCAAATCCTCTGGTGATATCAGAATTGAG
>JAOZNO010000209.1:4114-6689 GCA_029933755.1 Bacteroidales bacterium
AGGAAAACTTAAAGGGAACATTGACATAAAAGGACGATTAGTTGTTGGTTCAACCGGACTTATTGAAGGTGAAATAATTTGCGGAAACTGTGATGTTTCAGGTAAAATTATTGGTAAAATTAGAGTTGGTGAATTGCTTTCTTTAAAAGCCTCAGCAAATATTCAGGGTGAAATGACTACTAAAAAGTTATCTATAGAACCAGGAGCAATATTTACAGGAACTTGTAAAATGAATGGAAAACAAGAAATCCAACCTTTTTCACAAAAAGAAGAATCAAAAGATAAAACCCAGGCTAAATAGTTGGGCTAAATATTCTGGTCTATCTATTCAAATGGTTATTACCATTTTACTTGGTTTTTTTGGTGGCTTAAAATTAGATGAATTATTACAGTGGAAATTTCCTGTTTTCACTATAATATTTTCGTTATTAGCCATATTTATATCTTTATGGTTATTTATTAAAAGACTTTCTTAAATAAAAAATCATGGCAATAGGTTTCCCTCCGCACTTCAAATTAATTGTTAGCTCAGAAATAAGTAAAGAAGAGTTTTACCAAAAATCTCTAATTGCTTTTGATAAATTAAAATGGAAACTTGTCATTGAAACACCCGGTTTCTTAGAAGTTAATACAAAAGTTGGTTTTAATACCTTAAGTGAAACTTTTACTATTAATTATGTGGATATGAGAAATATAAGGCTGAAAAGTAAAGGCAGGTTTCTTAACATTATTGATTGGGGAAGGAATAAAAGCAATGTAAGAGTATTTTGGAGCTATTTCCCTATCAGCGTTTAAAATAAAACTATGTTAAAAAAATACATTATCCGACTGTTACTATTTTCAGTAATTCTTAGTGCAGCTGCTTATATACTATTTGAATTTGTTCTTGGCCAGTATTATCTACCCGTTTTCCCTTTTCTGATTCTGTTTTTCACACTCGTTTCCATTTCAATTCACTACTTACTTTTAAAAGCAAGTAATTTCCGTATAGCAAAATTCTCTACTTTTTTTATGGGATCAACTTCTGCTAAACTATTTCTTTATATCATTTTTTTGGTTATTTATGTGCTTGTTGATAAATCAAATGCAGTATCTTTCCTCCTGACTTTCTTGACACTATACTTTCTTTTCACCATATTTGAAACCTTTTCATTATTAATTGATTTAAAAGAAAAGAATTAATCATCCTTTAATGTTATTTTTAGATATTTTTTATACTTTTGCAATAATTAAAAAAGAATAAGAACATAAGCTTTAAATGCTATATAAATGAAAATAAGAGAGTTGATAAAGTTTCAAAATGTTATTACAAAACAGTTAATTTTCCCACTTTTTGTTTTATTATTTGCTATATCTTCACCTTTAAGCTTGTTTGCACAACACGGTGAAGAAACTCATGAAACCACAGAGAAAAAGTTTCAACCCGGCCCGTTCATTTTCGATCATATTGCTGATTCGTACGAATGGCATATACTTACATTTGGTGAAACACATGTAAGCGTACCTTTGCCTATCATTTTGTATAGCGAAAGTAAAGGTTTCCATATGTTTATGTCTTCAGAATTCCATCATGGACATGATAGCTATAATGGATTTAAAATTGAATTAGATGAGGCATCAATTAACAAAGGGAAAATTGTAGAATTACTGGATAATGGTGAATTTGAAAAGCCATTAGTAAATATTTCAATAACAAAAAATGTGGTTGCTTTATTTTTCAGTGTTTCGTTAATGCTTTTTATTTTCATTTCAGTTGCTAGGGCATACAAAAAAAATAAAGGAACTGCGCCAAAAGGGATGCAGTCGTTTTTTGAACCTCTTATTCTTTTTGTTCGCGATGATATTGCAAAAGCTTCCATCCAAAACAAACCGGAAAAATACATGCCCTACTTGTTATCGATATTCTTTTTTATTTTTATAAATAACTTACTGGGCTTAATTCCAATTTTACCCGGAGGTGCAAACCTTACAGGAAATATTACAATTACACTGGCACTTGCAGTTTTCACTTTTGTAATTACCACAGTAAAAGCAAATAAATCATACTGGACACATATCGTTAATGCTCCGGGGGTGCCCTGGTGGTTAAAATTCCCTATACCTTTAATGCCGATTGTAGAAATTGTTGGCATGTTTACGAAACCTTTTGTTTTAATGGTTCGTTTATTTGCAAACATTACAGCTGGGCATATTATTGCTTTAGGATTTTACAGTTTAATTTTCATTTTTGGAGAAAAAAGCATATTTGCAGGTTATGGAATATCTGTAGTGTCAATAGCATTTACCATATTTATGACCATCCTTGAACTATTGGTCGCTTTTATTCAGGCATATGTATTCACCCTGCTTTCGGCATTATATTTTGGCATGGCAACAGAAGAACACCATTAGATTCAAGATAAAAGACAAAAGGAACAAAGACAAAAGTTTTAAAAAAAGAATAATATCAATTAGTTAAAAAGATATCAAGTTGTTGGATTAAATTTAAATCTGAAATCAACAATCTGAAATCTAAAGTGTTTTATTAACCATTAATATATATCAACATGTTAACTTTATCAATTATTTTACAAGC
>JAOZNO010001023.1 GCA_029933755.1 Bacteroidales bacterium
TAACCTTTTTAATACTTGTATTAAAGATAAAGCACCGGTTATATATGAATCGTTTGTTACCACAAGAGATAAGCAAGAGAAATGGGCACAAAGTACATTGTCTCCTATTTTAGATTCTGAAGGTGAAGTAACAAAGTTGGTACTAATTGATTCTGATATTACCAAAATTAAAGAAGCAGAAAATGAGATTCTAAGACAAAATCAAATGATTTCAGATCAGGCTGTAGAACTTGAGTCTAAAAACTTTGAACTTGAAAAACTATCTCTTGTTGCCAGCAAAACAGATAATTCAGTTGTTATAGCAGATTTAAATGGTGAAATAGAATGGGTTAATGATGGCTTTACCAGACTTTTGGGTAAAACCTTTGATGAGTTTAAAAATGAGTACGGAACAAACTTGTTTACAACAAGTTTAAATCCAAATATTGTTGACCAGATTGCTGAAGCTATTGCTTTTAAAAAATCAATAAACTACACCTCAAAAACGTACAAAAAAAATGGTGAACCTATTTGGATTCAAACATCAATGACACCTATTTTTGATAATGAAGGAGCAGTAAGAAAATTTATTGCCATTGATGCTGATGTTACCAAAATAAAACTTGCAGAAGAAGAAATAGCGAAACAAAAAGAAAAAATAACAGATAGTATTCATTATGCCCGAAGAATACAAACTGCGGTTTTACCACCAGATGAATTTCTAAAAAGATTACTTCCTGAGCATTTCATTATGTTTCGCCCTAAAGATATTGTTAGTGGTGATTTTTATTGGGCAACAGAAAAAGGTAGCAAGGTACTAATTGCAGCTGCTGACTGTACAGGTCATGGTGTTCCTGGAGGCTTCATGAGTATGCTAGGAATGACATTCCTAAATGAAATTACAGGAAAACTATCTGATAACGAATTAAATGCAGGTCATATTTTAACTGAATTAAGAAATAGTGTAAAATCATCATTAAGGCAAACAGGAAAAGAGGGTGAAGCAAAAGATGGAATGGACATTGCGCTTTGCATCATTGATAGAGAAACAAATATTATTCAATTTGCAGGTGCTCATAATCCATTATTAATTGTTAGAAACCATGAAAACGAACAAGAAGTAATTAATATTAAGGCTGATGACATGCCTATTGGTATTTTCTATCATGAAAAAGAATTTTTCACGAATAACACAATTCAACTACAAAAAGGTGATACTTGCTATATTTTTTCAGACGGATATCCTGATCAGTTTGGTGGGAAAAGAGGACGTAAATTTATGCTTAACCGATTAAAAAAGATGCTATCTGCCACATCCAACAGACCGTTATCAGCTCAAAAAGAGTTTATTGAGCAAAAATTTGATTCATGGAAAACCAATAACCGTCAAATAGATGATGTTATTGTAATAGGAATAAGAATATAAATCAGAAACCCTGTTCTCCATTCTGATTATCGAATCACATAAATTTTATTCAAAAATTAAGATTATCTAAGCTATACCAAGTTATTTTTAATAGTGAAGCTATAACTAAATGATACTCTTATTATTTCGTTCCCGTAAATTGTCGTAAAACTGGCATAAGATTCATTCATTTTAAGGCATTTTTCAAAAATCAAAGTTTAAGCTAAGGGATTGTGATGGAATAAATTGGCAGTTTTAAATGCAGGTATTTTGTTTTTTAGCAATTTGAAAAAACTAATAATAGCGGGCTATTTAC
>JAOZNO010001024.1 GCA_029933755.1 Bacteroidales bacterium
AGGATCCCTTTTTATTTTGAAACTTTTAATAAAAAAACAAAAAGGGATCCATGACTGCAAACGTGCCTGATGTGCTAAAATATTTTTAATCGTTATGTTTTTTTTATTTGTAGAGTCCAGTTCATTCAGGTAATAAGATAATTTTTTCGATATGTCTATTTTTCCTTCATCAACCAATTTCATTAAGGATGGTGTTGTTGCTGTAACTTTGGTTAGCGAAGCAATATCATAAATATCTGTATTTGCTACTGCATTTTTTTTTTTATAGGTATGGTAACCAAATGACTTGTTGTAAAATACTACCCCGTTTTTTATTGCAATAACCTGACAGCCAGGCATAGCCTTATTACTAATTGCACTAATGATAACACTATCTACTTTTTTTAGTTTTAACTCATTAATATTCAGTTCAATTGGCGGTGCATATTTTAAACGGGTTTTTTCCTGATGAATACCTGTGCGGGCAGGAAATTGTTTACTCGCACTTACCGGTAATTTCCCTTTTGCAGATATTCCTCCAAAAAGTAATTGTGCTGATAAATCCTGAGCTGTTTTTGTATCTTCATATGAAAGTACAATAGCTTCAAATGCCGAACTTTTAAATCGACTTAGAATATAAGGGCTTGCAAAAATATCAAGTACAACTTTTGTGTGTGTTGCTAATTTATGAACAAAATTTATTGATGTATTGCTTAAGCCAAATGATGGAGGACGTCGATTTGAACGATGCATTCCAACAATCACAATATCATAGACTGATAATTTGTTAAGTAATTGATTCAGCGCAGACTGGTCTGCATTTTTGTTAACTGTAAAATGTTTTACTTTAGTATAAAGGTTCATGGTAGTTTGAAATTTGGTGTAAGCACCACTACCAATTGAAAGAGAGGCTATTTTTAAAGTGTTCAGATTTTTAAAAGGTATAATGTCATTCTGATTTTGAACTAAAGTAAGTGCCGATTCTACAATTTTTCTATTGATTAATTCTGCTTGCTTAGAATTCAAATCTTTAACAAGGTTTTTGGTACTCAAAGGCTTATATTTATCCAAACCAACCCATCTTTTTGCTTTTAAAACTTTCATACAACGCCTGTTAATTTCCGACATAGAAATTTGCCCGGTTTCAACAGCATTTTTAATTACTTTTATTGAAGCATCTACATCCCGGGGCATTAACAAAATGTCAACACCTGCTAAAAATGCCTTTAAGGCTGTTCCGCCTGGCGAATTATATGCGCTAACTCCTTTCATCCCAAGGGCATCGGTAAAAATAAGCCCTTTAAAGCCTAAGTCGTTTATTAATAGCTTTGTAACCACGTTATGTGACAGGCTTGAAGCACTGTGCATTGTTGAATCAAGCGAAGGAATATTCAAATGTGCTATCATTACCGCAGCTAAACCTTGGTTTATCATGTATTTGAAAGGAAAAAGCTCTAATGAATCAATTCTCTGTACCGAATGATTAATTATAGGTAAAGTTTTATGTGAATCACTATCAGTGTCTCCATGTCCCGGAAAATGCTTTGCGGTAGCAATAACATTTAATTTTTGCATTCCGTACATGTATGCCAGACCTTTTCTTGCAACATTTACTCTGCCCTCACCAAAGGAGCGACTGTTAATTACCGGATTCATTGGGTTGTTGTTGATGTCAATTACCGGAGCAAAATTAACATGTACGCCTAAACGATTACATTGA
>JAOZNO010000210.1:0-3142 GCA_029933755.1 Bacteroidales bacterium
GTAAAAATAAACGTACTACCCTTATCCTCTTCACTTTCCACCCAAATTGCACCACCGTGTTCTTCAACAAACTCTTTACAAATAATTAAGCCTAAGCCTGTTCCTTTTTCGCCATCCGTTCCGCTAGTTGAAACATTTTCAGATATTTCAAATAACTGTTCTATGCTTTCTTTTGGGATACCCACACCATTGTCCTTTACATATATTTCTGTTAGAGACAAGGAATGCCTTGTCTCAACAACATGACGTGTTTTTACACCTATTTCAACAGTACCTCCTTCGGGTGTAAATTTTATTGCATTTGATATTAAATTACGTAAAACAGTCAATATCATGCTTTTGTCAGCAAAAACATTAATATTTTCCGGTATTTTGTTAATTAATTTTATTGATTTGTTTTTTGCGGAACGATATAGCAGCTCATAAGTTTCGAGATATAACAAATAAAGATTTTCGGTAAATGGATTAAAAGCTATAGCCCCACTTTGAGAATGCGACCAGAGAAGAAGATTCTCAAGTAAATTATATGTATTTTGTATATCCCTATTAATTATTTCAAGGAATCGTTTCCGTTTATGCTCATCGTATTTTGCATGATTTTTAACAAGCAGGTTTGAAAAACCAAGCATTGCATTAAACGGGCTTTTTAGATCGTGAGCAATAATGGAAAAAAACTTATCTTTTGTTTTATTACTTTCCTGTAATTTAGCTTCACTTTCTTTCATGTCTTTTTCGGCCTTTTTTCGGTCTGTGATATCTTCCATTATCGTATAAACTTTCACCACTTTACCCTCATCATTTTTTAGCGGAACAATATAGCTCGATAAAAATGCCTGTTTGCCCCATTTTGATTTATAGAGCATCTCTTTTGTAACAATTTTGCCTGTTTTAACACATTTCAAAAAATGATCAGCATAAGCATTTTCAACAAGCGGTGGAAATGTAAGCACATTTATTTGTTTTGTTGCTTCTACTGAGGGAAGACCAATCATGTTTAAAGCTGATTGATTAATTTCGAGGATCTTACCATCGGGCAGGGCAGTATATGTACCAAGTGGTGATTTTTCAAATAATAAGCGGAAGTTTTTCTCACTTTCTTTAAGAGCGAGCTCTGCTTGTTTTTGTATGGTAATATCTTCAACAATACCTATTCCACTGTTTATTTTATTTGAATGATCTTTTATACCTTCAAAAAGAGCTTTCACAAATGTTATTTTACCTGAAGTAACAGAGGTATAATAACCGTTGTAAAAACCTTCTCCTTTATTCAAAGATTTTTTTATTTCTTGCACTAGTTTTTTGTTGGGCAAACGGCTTGTATTTAATCCGACTAAAACGTCTTTTGAGGAACCCATTATTTTAACAAAATAATCATTACAATCAACAATAAGCCCTTTGTTGTTATAATAGAATATGCCAACCGGTGAATTATCAAAAATAGTTTTAAACTTAGTGTTGCTTTCATTCAAAGCTTTTTGCACCCTATTTCGCTCAGTGACATCCCGCGATATTGATAGTATATTTGTTTCACCTTTATAGGCAAACACACTGGTATTAATTTCAACTTCTATTTTTTTCTTATCTTTTGTTTGATGTACTGTTTCAAAATGAAGCGTTTCAGGTCTTTCCTCTTTAAACTTTTTTGTTATTTTTTTGAATGTATCTTTTTCTTCGGGCAAATTTAATTGGGCAACATTCATTTTAAGTAATTCAGCTTTAGAATAAGCAAGCTGACTAGTTGCTCTTAGGTTGCTATCTGTTATATTGCCATGCACATCAGTAATAAGCATCGCATTAGGAATATTTTCAGTTATTGCTTTTAGTTTTCCTTCATTTTCTTTTAAAGCAAGTTCCGTATTTTTTTGTACCGTAATATCTAAAATCATACCTATTGATCGTAGCGGATCTCCAACAGAATCATATTCTGTTCTGCATTTTTCTATTACATGCTTTAATTGTCCATTTTTTAATAATATCCGGTGTTCAATTTCGTATGGTTTTTTATTTTTCAGAGAATTGGTATAGGCAGCATCAACTTTTTCTCTATCCTTGGGATGAATATTTTCAATAAATGCTTCGTAGTTAGCAGAAAATTGCTGAGGTTCTAATTCAAATATTCTATAAATTTGATCAGACCAGTACAACTTATTATTAATGATATCCAATTCCCAATAGCCTAACTGAGCAATTTGCTCTAGCTCGTTATACCGATTTACTATGCTATTTTGCTTGTTATTTTCTAAAGCAGACAATTTTTGCTTAAGAGTTTCAAGTTCTTTTTCTAATTCCTCGTATGTTGGTTTTTCCCTCATCAGTTTTATGGTTAATCAAAGTTAATTTTATTCTCAGTGAGCTGTTTCCAGAGTAAAAATAAACTCACTGCCTTTTCCTTTTTCACTTTCAAGCCAAATTTTGCCACCGTGTTTTTCAACAAACTCTTTACACAAGGTCAACCCAAGACCCGTTCCGGTTTCTCCACCAGTGCCTTTTGTTGAAATATTTTCCGAAATATCAAATAAGTGACTAATTTTCTCTTTTGCAATACCAACACCACTGTCTTTTACGTATATTTCCAAAAATGTATTTGTACGTAGAGACGTACGGCCGTACGTCTCTACGTGCCGACACCCAATTTCAACAGTACCACCTTCGGGTGTAAATTTTATGGCATTTGATATTAAATTCCGAAAAATGGTAAACAGCATATTTTGATCTGCTTTAACACGAATATCTTCAGGCACATTATTGATGATTTTAATTGATTTACTAACAGCAGATTGACGCAAAAGCTCCAGAGTATCAAGTAATAAAAAATTGAGCTTTGTATTTTCTGGTTTAAAATCAATAGTTCCTTTTTGGGCTTGTGACCAAAGCAGCAAATTCTCAAGTAGCTTATAAGTCCTTTTAATATCCTGATTTAAAATACCCAGATATTCCTTTTGCTTTTGGGTGTCATATTTTGTAAAATTCTTAATTAGTAGTTCAGAAAACCCAAGCATAGTAGTAAAAGGGCTTTTTAAATCATGTGCTATAATTGAAAAGAATTTATCTTTTGTAGTGTTCAGATTTTTTAGTTTTTTTTCACTTTTTGGTAATGCTTTTTCTGCTTTCATACGCTCTGTAATATCTTCTGTATGTACCA
>JAOZNO010000210.1:3152-6677 GCA_029933755.1 Bacteroidales bacterium
GGAGCGATGTCATCTCCCATTTGTAATGCTTTAGTTTTTTTAAGAATTACAGGATAGTTTGCAAACATTTCGTTCAATTTTGCACCTGTAAATTTCTTAATTCCTCCTTGCGAAATTTCTATGGCGGCCAAATTATAGTCAACCAGAACAAAATCATCTTCTGTTTTTTTCCAGCTATAGGTGGGGAATGGCAGATTTTGATACTGTCGCTTTAAACGATCTTCACTTTCTTTTAGATTTTTCTCAAGTTTTTTTCGTAAAATTATTTCCTGATTGGTTTTATAAGCCTTTTCAATTGTTAATTGTAATTGCTCTTTTAAGTCTATTGATTTTGAAATATACTCTAGTGCCCCAACTTTCATTCCTTTTACTGCTAAATCAATAGACTGTCCACTTGTAAGAATGATAAAAGCATAATTATAATTGTTTTTCACAAAAAAATCTATTATTTCAAGTCCGGTCATTTCCGGTAAAAAATTATCTGCAATAACTATATCAGGGTATACATCAGGTTTTAGTAAATAATTAAATGCCTGGTTTCCATCAATCAACAATTTTACATTGTGATTACTTTTTACAAGAATAGATGTAATAAAATCAGAATGACTTTTTGTATCTTCAATTAACAAAATATTCATGATATATAGATGTTAAATTCTTTGGGTCTATTTTAAAAATTTGTTAATAATTGCTATAAAATCCTCTTCACTTATAGGTTTCGAAATAAAATCATCACAACCTGACTCTAAGGCTTTTTCTTTATCTGTATTTGTTGAATATGCTGTTTGTGCAATTATGGGTAAATCCGGTAAAAACCCCTTTATTAATCTTGTTGCTTCAAAACCATTCATTACCGGCATTTTTAAATCCATAAGTACCAGGTTTATTTCTTGATGGTTTTTACATATTTCAACAGCTTCTTTACCATTTTGGGCATGAATTAAATTAAAATTTAATTCGATTACTTCGTCAAGTAAGGCTTCTAAATACAAAATGTTAACATCTTCATCTTCAACAATTAAAATGTTGTTCTTTTCAGTTATTGCCTGACTTGAAATTATCTTATTATGACTGTCTAAGTGATTATTTTCTGTTTGGGGAGTTACCTGATGATAAGGAATTGTAATAAAGAAAGTTGCACCCTTCCCTTTTTCTGATTTAACGGTGATATTTCCGCCCAGTAGTTGAGCATTTTCTTTGGCAATGGATAAACCCAAACCGAGTCCGCCAACTTTTTGCGCAATATCCTTTTCTTCTTGTGAAAATCGGTCAAATATAATTTCCTGCTTTTCATGGGCAATACCGATTCCGGTATCTTTTACATATATTTCCAGTTGAGACGCATGGCCATGCGTCTTTACAAGATTATAACCAAATTCGACAAAACCCTTACGTGTATATTTTAGTGCATTTTCTAATAAATTGCTAAGTATTTTATACAGTTTTTCTTTATCAATAAATATAATGCTTTCCTTGTCCGGAAGTCCGGTTTTAAGATCTAAGTTCAGCCGTTTTTCTTTTGCTTTTTCATCAAAAACTGAAAATAATTTAAAAAATAGCTCATTTAGCTTAATTTCTTCTTTTTGAACAATTGCCTGTTTTGTACCAAGTTGTGATATTTCCAGAATATCATCAATAATACGTAATAATTGCCAGCTACTATTTTGTATTATTTCTATATATTTTGCATTTTCTTCTGATGTTTTACCCTCCCTGCTAAGTAATGTTGAAAAACCAATTATTCCATTCATTGGTGTTCGAATTTCATGCGACATATTTTGAATGAATTCAGTTTTCAGGTGATTGCTTTCTTCTGCTTTTTGCTTGGCAATAATTAATTCATCCCATAGCTTTTTCTTTTCTGTAATATTCCTTATAATTCCTTGTGTTGCTGCCTGATTTTTAAACTTAGTTCTTGAAATACTTGTTTCACATTCAATCTCTTCACCGTCTTTTGTAATGGCAGTAAACTCATATATTGGATCTAATTTTTCTCCTTTTCCAATCTTTTCGATCCTTTGGTCAATAACATGGAGACTTTTAGGGGCAACCAATTGAATAAAATCAAAACCCGGTTTATTTGTTTCTTCCAGGGTATACCCAAACATTTTTGTAAATTGCTTATTAATGATCTCAAATTTATTATCTACCAATAAATAAATTGCATCGTTTGACTGCTCAATAAGTAGTCGGTACTTTTCTTCGCTTTGTATTGATTTTTCTAATGCATTTTTTGTTTCTTCTGAGTATTTAATTAGTTTTTTCTGCATTTCAATCAAAGCATTACCAAGCAAATTGTTTTTATTCAATTTATGATAAGGGGCTTGCAAATTACCTGAGCCTATTTCTAATGCAAATTTTGTATTCTTTTTACGGTTTTCACTTAATAAGTTTAACGATTTTTGCATATTTCCTATTTCATCATCACTTTGAACAACTATTATATCAGTTAGCTCGCCCCTTGAAAGTTTTTGCAAAGCAAGATCGGTACTCTTAATTTTTTTAATAATATACCGATTACTAAGCCCGCTTAATATGAATATAACAGCAATAATCAGAAAAAGGAATAGTATAAATTCAAAAATAATTATATCATACAGTGATTTTTTATAATCAGATATATCAATTTGTAAAATCCCTACTCCTTCAACTTTTCCAACAATATTTTTTATTGGAAAAACTGCATATCTATAATTATTATATTCAAAAATGCTATTATTCGTATCAGTATTAAAATTATGTTTCAGTATATTAGCTATTTGAAATTCCTCTGTCTTATCTACTATAATAAACTCACCTATTATTTGCTTTTCTCCTTTTATATTTGTTGCACTATCTTCTAAAAACCGAGTAGAAATTTCCAATAAATCGGTGTACATAAGAACGGCAAATTCTTCATTTGTATTTATACTAATTTCTTTGATGAGTTGATTTATATTAAAAAATGCTTCAACAGAGCCATAATATTCACCTGATGATGAAAAAATTGGCGTAATTCCCCTAATAACAAATCCTCCACGGCCGGTTTCAATTCCTTTTACAGAAGTCTGCTCTTTCGAAACTCTTAAAACAGAGTTTCTGAAAGCTGAAAGATCATCACCACGCACATCAGACCAACATCTACAAAATGAAATTGCAGGAGGTAAATGAAAATGGATTCTGGGCTTGTAACCTGTATTTTCATAAATCAGTTTATTAATAGTCTTGAATTGATTTTCAATAATGGCTGATGCTTTTTTTAAATTGCCACTTGCATAATATTCGCTATATGCTTGCTGAACAATTTCCAGTTTTGAACTAATTAAGGCAATATACAGGGCTTTATTTGCAAGCTGTTCCGTTGTTGTTTTTATTTCGTTAACCTTGGTTTCAATAAGTTTTCCTGTATTATAATCATATGTGCGCTTATGGGCATAAATTGTAATGATAACAATTGCACTAAACAGGAATAGCATAGCCCATAAAAGTGGAATTACTATTTTATACCTAATGGAATAATTTTTAAAACTTTGAAATTTAACCATA
>JAOZNO010001025.1 GCA_029933755.1 Bacteroidales bacterium
GCGGAATAGCTATTACACAGAGTTTCACAAAGAATACGCAAAGATACACAAAGAAGGCTTTGTATAAAAACGGATGTTATAGGAGTTTAGTTATCAGGAGTGTATGACGGCACACGTATCTGTAAATCATTAAATACTAAAGACATAAATATACATGCGAAATAACACTAATTATATCTCAACTATAGTTTCATCAGGCAACCAGCCAATTTTTCCATCACTTAATCTGATTTCTTTCCAACCTTCGGTTGAATCAAGGATTTTTATTTTTAAACCTTCATGAATAATAAATAAGTCTGTTCCACTATTGGCAGGAGCACTTTTTACTGTTACCGAGGCACTGAACACAATAGCCTCATTATGACTAGTTAGCTTCCTGTTTTGAACTAGTCCGCCGTAAAAACTTGTAACTGATAATATTAAAAGAAGAATGCTAAAAATAAATGCTGGTTTTCTAATAGCTAAAGTTCTTGAAAATAAAAATAAAATAGCTAATATTAAAAATAGAATAAAGCTGGAAATACTCATTATTGACCATGTTTTTGCAGGAAATATATTTACAAAACTATCTAACCACTTAATCATAAAAAATTGTGGAATTTCCTCAATTCGGTCTTGTATGTGATTTCTGCTAAAATCAAGATTTGTTAATATATTTTCATCATCCGGAGATAGGAGTAGAGCCCTTTCATAATTTAATATTGCCGATTTATAATTCAAACTACGATAATATGCATTTCCCAGGTTATAATATAATTCAGTTGCTGAATATCCTGATTTTATTACCTGTTCATAGCTATTAATTGCTATTTCAAATTCAGATTCAGTATAAGCCGTATTTCCTTTTTCAATTAATAAATATAAGCTATCAGCCTGTGCATTAGTATTAAAGATATATACCATGCTAAAAATGAAAAGTAATGCTATTTTCTTTGTCAGTATTTTATATGTTAGCGTATTCATGTTTTACTTTTATTTAAAAGTTATATTTCGTCATTGCGAACGAAGTGAAGCAATCTGTTACAGTTTGTACTGCAGCTGTTCAAGGAAACATCAGCACTTTAATAATCGGGGACAGCTTCGTTCCTCGCTGTGACGATCATTTTTTTTTCCAATTACCAATTAAAGAACCGACTCAAAATTATTAATCAATTCTCTGGCTTTTTTATAATCCTGTTCAATTTGATTATCTTCTGTAGCTGGTGCATACTTTGCATATTCACAGTCATCAATAACTACAACAAATGAATTTACTATTGTTTCGTCAACTTTATATTTACTTAATGTTTCTTTTACTGTATTTCTACTCAGTTGAGAAACAGGAATATTCAACTTATCACTTAAATAACCCCATAAAGCATGAATAAGTTCATCGTAAAATTTTGCCTGGTTATTTTGTTTCATATATGTTGAAGCTATATTTAGTCTCTTTTTAGAGATTTTATTGGCTCTTTTATTTTTCATTAATGCAACATTAGCATTTTGGCTTATTTTATGTCTTGAAACAAAGACAATTATTATAAATGCTACAAATGAAATAAGGTAGAACATATAGAATTTCCAACTTCCAAAAAAGGATTTATCAATTTCTAATAATTCAAAACTGTTTTGTTTAATAAACCTGATATCTGTCCCCAACATTCTTATATCCTCTTTTGATATGGAAATATTGTTATTTGATACCAGCATTTCATT
>JAOZNO010000211.1 GCA_029933755.1 Bacteroidales bacterium
ACCTTAGGATAAGAATCATAAGCTGAGAATAATCCATTTTTTTCAATAAAACCCTCAAATGGGATCACTCTAATTCCTGTTGTATCAGTTGTTCTGAAACTGCGAAAACGCTTTTATATAAGGAGTTTATAAAAAGATCAGCCTTTAACATCTGGAAAGGAAAATTAAACTTTCATCAATAATATATAAACACCCCATAAGTCTAATCAAAATAGTGTCCTAGACATTCTTCATGAATCATTAGCACATATGAAACGACAGATAAGCTACTTAAAAATTTATTTTATGTAGACCACCGGTTAAAAGGTTTTCTTTTCCATTCCATACGAATTTACCCGACAAGCCTTCTGGTAAAATAATAATCCCTTCAATACCGTTTTTGTTTTTTCGTTTTAGCTTTAAAATAATATCTCCTTTAAAATGTGGCATTTTAGCTTCTATATATTCTAGCTTACCCATATGTGGTTCAATAATTACCGTTTTAAAACCCGCAGACATAGGATTAATACCACAGATGATTGAAAAAAAGTGATAGTTTGGACTCGCACTCCATGCATGGCAATCTGATCTTGTTGGTTCAGGTGTTTCCGCAAAAGTTGTAAGCCCCATATTTATCATTTCTGTCCATGGTTTTAGGATGCTTAAATAGTTGTCAGCTAATCCGAC
Source organism: Bacteroidales bacterium (assembly GCA_029933755.1). Lineage (GTDB taxonomy): Bacteria > Bacteroidota > Bacteroidia > Bacteroidales > NBLH01 > NBLH01. The sequence continues at coordinate 667 of JAOZNO010000211.1, forward strand.
TTCTGCCATGGCTTGAATTAGGTAAAACTTAAAATAGAAAGTTGTCTGAATTATATTTTCATCACGAAGTATCTTTTCAAATAAAATTTTATTACCTTGAGGCTTAAGCATACCTGTAAGTATTGCCTGGATATTAGCATGTTGGCTAAAAGAAGTTTTTTCTGGTGTGTCAGAGAGTAGTCCTCTCTTATCATCCCAACAAAGATTGTAACTACTGCTTATTAAAGATTTAGAAAGCTGTCTGTATTCTTGTGCCTGATGTTTATCCCCAAATACCTCAAACATTTCAACAGCCATTTGTAATGCATGTACGTATTGCAGAGTAATAATTGAAGAATTCCCGTTTATGACTCCGGGAGGAGTCCCTCCAATAGGTTTTTCACTGTCCCACGAACCAAAAGACCAATCCACAAAATTCCACCAATCCATTGATCCTAACATTCCTGTTTCATCAATCTGTTGTTGGTACCAATTCAAAACATTTCGAATCCCATTCAAATATTTCTTTACAAACACAGAATCATCCCTGTGCATCCAGAAATCATGTACCATCTCAATCCAGAGTAAAGAAAATGTTGGTATTACTTGTGGTTCATTAGAAGGATAACGACTTTGTGTAAGCCCCATTGGTAACAGAGAATTATGAAACTGTTCAATAGCATTGCGCATTAATTGGTCGTCTCCAGCAACATAAAGCGAAATCAATGCCTGTATTCTTGTATCCCCCACATATTGTAATTGTTCATAATAAGGACAATCATAATAGGTTTCTCCTGCACATAATCGTGCCGTCCGCCAGCCAACATCCCATATAGATTTCAATGCAGTATCATTGCTTTTAAAAGAAGCTTTTTCTTCAAATGGATAGGCTGTAAAATAACCGTAAATATCTTCAATGACTAAAGCTTCATTCTTAGTTTCTACTGTCAATTCTAAATAACGGTATGTTCTAAACCAAAGAGTTTGGAAACGTCTATTTTTACTCCCATCCGGCTTGAATATATCAGAATAGTATGCAGGCATTATTTTTCCTTCAACTTGATTCCTGTTGCCCTTAATCCCATTTTCATCTACTAATGCTTCGGCGTAGCTAATTTTTATTGTCGAAGCTTTTCCATCGCTAACTATTATTTCGGGATATGCAGTTGTTAGAAAAGTTTGGTCAAATAGAATTTTCACTTTGCTATTAGCAGGAATATTAATTGGAGATTTCCCTTTCAAAAAATTCTTCCCAACGGTAATATTTTCAGTTTGTTCTACTTCTTTAATTCGTTGAAATTTATTTTCCATAAATGGGATATTCCTGGGAACCAGACCCCAATCCCAGAATGTAAATTTCCCCCTGGGAATTCCTTTCCCTAGAAGCTTAGGTATTTTCCATTCATCGTCATTAAAATCCGCCAATTCCCATCCGTATGGATATTTGGAAGCTTGTACGTTTTCTCCGGGACCTATTGTTGTATGAGAAGGTCGAACAACGGGTGGAATATAAGCTTCATTTTTGTAAACTTTCCAATTATTACCGGTATTTACAATTTCTTCGGCACTACTGTTTCCCTGAATAATAAAAGCTGTTTTGAATGAAACCTGTGCAATATGCTTAAATTCCCCGAAATTCCAAACAACAGCTGCGAGAACATTTTTGCCTGGTTTTAGATACCCTACAATATTAATCGTTTCAAAACGCCAATTCGCAAGATCCCCGCGTGCAGGCCCATTACAGACTTCAATACCATTTACAAATAATCTGTAGCGATTATCACCGGAGACGTTAATAATAAATTCATCAGGATTTTTCGATAAATTAAATGTTTTTCTAAAATTAAATACTCCATACTCTTTCAATGAGACATCCGGATAGCTTATCCATTGAGCATTCCATTTATGATTTAACCATTGAATAGACGGAACAGCTTGTTGTGATTTCTGGGCTGTAAGATTTAAGCCATAAATCAATCCCAGAAAAGTAAAAACAATCCCAAAAGTATTTGCCTTTATCATAATGTTTTATTTAGTTTTGGCTCAGATTTAAATATTCTGAGATACTTATTTTTTAGTGTTTTACATTAAATGTCAAGTAATTAGTAATTGGTAATTAAAAATGAATGTTGATTTTATTTAATTACTAATTACCAGTAGACTAATCACTTGCTAAATATACGCAATGCTGATTCTTAAAACAACCTAGATAATCTAAACCAGAGCGTTAGTTTTCAGTAAGTTCATAAACATATTTAATTCTTGTTTCATATTTTTTATACAATTCCTTAGATATAGCTATAGGATCTCCCGAAGGATTAACCGGATAGAAGTCATGGGAGTTCACCCATTTCCATTCCAGGTCTTTTACTTTCTCTTCAAACGCTTTATAATCCATAGGCATATCGTTTTTCATACAAGAATCCAAATCATTAAAAAATAATTCCCAGCGAGCTTTGTAAAATCCGTTTAGTAAACCTGACCATTGTCGGCATGAATAATCGTGTATTGGTCCGTTCCTATCTCCCCAAAGGGTAACTAAATCACGGGCATTAAATTCATACAAATCCTTTTCTTTATCATCAATACCCCATTTACGGGCATCAGCAATCCATGGGCCTAAAAGAAAATCTTTGGTCGTTCCAAGCAAAGCATCCATATCAGAAATCAAATCTAAAAATTCCTTACTGTATTTATCATATTTCTGTTTATCACTTTCTTTATAAGCTTGCGCTATTTGTTGCTGTAGTGGCGTTGCATAATTTGCCAGTACTTGCCTGGTAACATCAACAATATCATATTTAAAACCCTCTGCATTTTTCAAAGAATCAGCTGCCTTAATAAAATATTCCCAAGCCTCTATTAAATCCAAAGGGTCATAGCTAAGTGTAGTAACTGTAAAGTCCGTATTTACATTAAACGTAGGTCGGCCTGTAATAACAGACTCCGGGGTTTCAAGGTTCGCATCACTACTATATACAGTATTTTTGAGTATTTGCCAGGCTTTATCCATTAGCATATTCTTTTTCCCGTAACGATTGAAGGTATATCTTTTCAGCCAAGCATCAAGATTAATTGCTTCACTTCGCCATACATTTTCCGTCATTAACTGGTATAGTGCAGGATTTTGTTCAATTCCTTCGTATGTAAGACCAATACCAGCCATATTGCCTGATTCTGGATCATGCAAAGCCATGGCAGGATCATAAGCGACATGTCTCATTCTGCCAAACAGACCTATATTGCCACCAAAGTTACTCAACAAATTCCATATCCACGGTTTACCATAAAAGGCTTTTGTCTGATTCCAAACAGGATGTGCTTCACTAAAAAGATCAAGTATAATCATATTCTCATCCGGTATTGCATTTAATAAAGCTTTCATTTGCGAGGGCTGCCAATATTTTGAATTATACGAGAACATCCATCCCTGCATCACCCATATAGCTTCCGGATCATAATTAGACATTGAATGATATATTTTTTTACTCATGGCTGCTAGAAATTCCGGAGTATTTGAAGGTGGATCATTTTCATTAAAAGTATCTGCTGAATATAGATGGTCTGTTCCAAAAGCGTTAGTCTGAGCTTCTAAGAATTTCGTTCCAATACTTGTAAAAAGCGGATCGGAAGCATCTAACATATAAGTATCATCAAAACCATGTCCCCAATTCGTTTTAATGATTTTCGCATTAGGAAATTTATCTTTTAATGCAGGAAGTACATGACCACTAAAAGCAGGAAGTACCGACGTCATTCCAAATACTCGTTCTCTTTTTAAAATTTGCTTTTGAAGTTCCTTATGTGTATCAATCCAGTTTTGAGGTAGTGGACCACCCCACCCGTCTAAATTACCCATCCATAACCACGCAAAATGAGTTGGCGCACTTAAAAAACCATCTATGTCTTCTTGTGTAAAACCCATATCCAGATATACTTCTTGCCAGATAGCTTCCTGACCAGTAAGGGCTAAAGGCATATTGATACCATTAAGTGCCATCCAATCAATTTCTTTTTGCCAGCGTTCCCAATCCCACCATGACATACTGTAGTTGAATGTACAGTAATTAAAATTATAACGATATTTATAAGGCGAAATCTCATGAACTTTCTTAAAATCAATAGGTAAAGATGATGGTAATTTTAAGTTACTACCATTCCATGTAATAATATTATGACAAAAGTGTTCCAGGTAATATTTTAAAGCAGAAGCTACTGAAACACCATTGTTTCCTCTCAGCACAATCTTACCCTCAACACTTTCAATTTCAAATACATCATTTCCATTTTCTTTTTGGATATATTCAACATCGAAATTTGACGAAGCATGAGGTATAATCCTATGGATAAATTCATGTAGCTCTTTCTTGTGTATTTGTGCATCTACAGAAAAACTGAAAACTGTCATAATCAATATACTTAAAACAAAATTCATATTTTTTATAAGCGCATTATTTTCACTAAATATCATTTTCATTATTTTAATAATTAGATTTATACTTTAAATGGTTAAATTGTTTACTTCGGCTACGCTCAGCAACCAATATTGCTAAAGGGCTGAAATTACTGATAGTCAACATAAAACAACTTTATGAAAGTCAAATTTTAACCCATTTTTAGTATACTTGTTAAGCATTATAAGATCAAAAAATACAGGATTTTAAAACCAGTGCGCTATACTTCTGTAACTTTCTAACAGCAAGATTATTTCGCTAATCATCAATGGCTTGCCCAACCAATTGCTGAAATTTCCATGCTGTATTATCAGTTGTAGTTTCCTGTGTTTGTTTCATAATTATACCAATGATTTTCTCTTGCGGATCAGCAAAATATTGAGTATTGAAATAGCCACCCCATTGGAATGTGCCTACACTACCTCTTCCGCCCATGCCCTGTCCTGTTTGATTCACAACGCCAAAAGCTAAACCGTAATAGCCACCGGAACCTTTCAAAAGATCACCCGTTTGATTACTCATCATAAATTGTATTGTTGTGCGACTTAGTAAGCGGATACCATTCAACTCACCTCCATTCAAATACATTTGCAAAAATATTGCATAGTCTTTAGCTGTACTGCTAAGACCGGCCCCTCCAGAAAAAAATTGTTTTGCTCCTTTTATAGGATAATCCGGATCGTAAAACGTAATTGGATATTTTATCCATTTACCATCTTCATTTTTCTGAACACTTACTAATCTATTGCGTTTTGATTCCGGCAAATAAAACCATGTGTCATTCATGCCAAGTGGATTAAAAATGCGTGTCCTGAAAAACTCATCTAATGGCATTCCCGAAACTATTTCAACAAGATATCCAAGTACATCAAGACCTTCGCAATAGGTGAATTTCTCGCCTGGTTCATGATGCAGTGGTAGTTTTGCAAGTTTTTTTATGCTTTCCCCAATTTTGATATTTTTCGTTGTAAAAAGGTCGGTTATGCCGGCTTTACTGTATATTATACCAAAACGTTTATCACTATCTATAGCACCATATCCTAATCCTGATGTATGCGTTAGCAAGTTACGAATGGTGATTTCTGTTTTTGCCGGGGTAGTTAGGTAAGTAGTATCATTTTCGAAAAGCGTATCAAGCAACTGGGCATTCTCAAATTCGGGAATAAACTTTGAAATGGGATCATCCAATCTAAATTTTCCTTCTTCCCAAAGCATCATCACCGCAGTTGAGGTAATGGCCTTAGTTTGTGATGCTATCCTAAAAATATCATCTCTTTTTAGATTTCTTCCTGATTTGTTATCGGATTTCCCAAAGGATTTATAATATACAATTTTACCTTTTCTTGCTACAAGTGCAACAATTCCAGGCACTTGATTGTCATTCACTGCTTCAATACACATTGAGTCTATTCGTGCAAGTCTTTCGTCAGACATTCCTACACTACTGGCAGAACCTTCAGAAAGTGAAGGTGAATTTTTTATTGACTTTGTCTGAGCAAAGCCTGAAATTGAAACAGCTAATAAAATTAACGTTAATAATTTTTTCATAATAAAAATGTATTTTTT
>JAOZNO010000212.1:0-2132 GCA_029933755.1 Bacteroidales bacterium
CTGAGTCACAAGTAATTAAGAGTAAAGTTGATAAATTTATGAACCTTTAGCTCATGCGTAGCATAATTAATCAGTTAAAGCCTTGAAATTATATCCAAAAAATAACTAAGCATCTTTTTTTGCCTCTATCTCACTTGTTCTTGTCTATTTTGTTATAACTGAAACAATTTCACTATAATAATTAAGTAAATCTTTTAGTTTAGTTACATCAAAGTAATTTATTGATGCATTTATAGCCTTACTGTATTCATCCAAACCTTTCACATCATATTTTTTAGCTAAATATTCATTCCTATCAGCAAAAGTTTTTAAATCTTCTACAGATATAACTTCTGATATTTTTTGGTGAAGAGGTTCTAATTCTTCTTTTAAAATTGCTTTTAATTCCTTTGGGAAAGTTCCAATCTCGCTTTTTTGCTTTTGTAATTCCAAAATACAGTTTTGCCCTTTAATTTCAGCTTCATCTTCATTTCTTTTCTCTTTTTGATCTAAATACTTTGCAATCGTTTTTATTAATTCCTTTTCTGGGATTGGTTTTGTAAGATACTCGTCAAAAATATAACTGTACTTTTCAATCTCTTCTTTCGTAGCATTTGCCGTAAGTGCAATTATTGGAATTGAGTTTAGATTTTCATTTTCCCTAATAATTTTTGTAGTCTCGTAGCCACTTAAGCCCGGCAATTGAATATCGATTAATATTAAATCCGGTGTATACGTTTTAAGAATTTCAAGTGCATCTTTGCCCGTTTCCACTTCTTTTATTTCAATAGCTTCATTTTCAAGATATAATGCTACAATTTCCCGATTATCCTCATTGTCATCAACATGCAGTATTTTTGATTTTATAAATTCCACATCAACACCTTCGTCTATTGTAAGCTCCTCATATTCTGTACTTAATATTTTTATATTATTTAAGATAATTTTAAATTTAGAACCCTGACCAACAATACTTTCAACCGTAATTGTACCATCCATAAGTTCAACTAAGCGTTTTGTAATGGCAAGTCCAAGGCCTGTCCCTCCATATTTTCTGGTGCTTTGCCCTTCAATTTGCCGGAAACTATAAAATATTGCCTCATGTTGGTTTTCAGGTATTCCTATACCGGTATCTTCTACTTTGATGACCAGATTTAAAACCTTGTTTTGTTTTGAGAACTCAATAGGTTTCGTTGTTGTTACAATAATTGAAACAGAGCCTTTTTCGGTGAATTTAACCGCATTACTAACTAAATTTAATAACACCTGCCTTAAATGTAATTCATCAAATAATAAAGTCTTTGGTATGCTTTTATCGATATCAACATAAATTGGAACTTTATGTCGTTTAGACACATCAGAAAAAACAAGGGAGACTTCACTACAAACACCTTCTATACTGGCTGCTTCTTTCTGTATCTTAAGTTGCCCGGCTTCAATTTTTGATAAATCAAGAATATCATTTATTAATGCTAATAAATTATTTCCACTTTTTTTAATTTTATCAATAAATGAACGATGTTTTTCATTCACTATCTGTTTTTGTAAAATCCCTGAAAACCCTAAAATTGCATTCATTGGTGTACGAATTTCATGACTCATATTAGCCAAAAACTCACTTTTAAGACGATTTGCTTCTTCCGCTTTTAACTGTGATTTTTTAATTTCTATTTCGGCTTCTTTTCGTTCCGAAATATCTTTTACAATCCCCACAGCATTCCATTTACCTTTTATTTTAATTGCAGATAAAGATAATTCAACAGGAAAGACTTCTCCATTTTTTCGTATAGCCTCAAGTTCTAAGGTTTTTCCTATAGCATTACCTGTGCCACTATTTTTAAATATTGAAAACCCTTTATTTTGTGCATCCCTGTATTTCCCAGGTGTTAGTATTGGATGTAAATCTTTACCTATAATTTCTTCATTTGTATAGCCAAATATTTCTTCGGCAGCATTATTCCAAAATATAACTTTCGCAGAATTATTCATAACAATAATTCCTTCGTTTGCAGAGTCCGAAATAGCCCTGAATTTTTCTTCACTTTCTTTTAATGACTGTTCTGCTATTTTACGGTCGGTAATATTTCTTGAAATACCTGCGACACCATAAGGGTTGACTTCTTTATCATAAATAGTATGCCATATTAGTTATG
>JAOZNO010000212.1:2142-6650 GCA_029933755.1 Bacteroidales bacterium
ATATTCTACTTCTAGCGGTATACTTTTTTGTTTTGCCTTATTATTTTTTATATTATTCATTGCTGTTTTTACCTTGCTTGTCAAAAGTTCATAAGACTCCGTGGTGTGTAGCTGAGACACTTTCATTTTGTAAATTTCATCTACAGTATATCCAATAAATTTATTGCAAGAAGGACTTACGTATAGTATATTCAAATCCAAATCCAGCATCCAAATAAAATCATTGATATTATTAGCAATCAGATTGTATTTTTCGGTTTGTTTTATAAGTGCTTGTTCTGCTTTTTTGCGGTCGGTTATGTCCCTTATGGCCGTAATTCTCACTATTCTTCCTTTATGCTCAAACGGTCGTCCATGAATTTCTACTTGAAATTTTGTTCCATTCTTATGCATTGCAATCGCATCATATTTATTTTCATAATTAGCCAGCATATTTTTTCTAACGAGCTCCTTACTTTCAGAGGCAATAACATCTGTTCCAAAAATACCTATTAACTCTTTATATGAATAACCAAACATTCTGCTTGCCGCTAAATTCACATCAAAACAAAAGCCTTTTTCTGAAAAAAACAAAGCTTCATAAGTTGCTTCTGACAAAGATTTCAGACGATTCGCACTTTCTTTAACTATTTGCTCTGCCCTTTTTCGGTCGGTTATATCAATAATAATAACAAACAACTGTAAATTATTATTCACTTTAACCGCTGAGCTATAAGCTTCTACATCTTTAATTTCATTATTTGCCAGTTTATGTTTGAATTGAAAAAAGTTTGATTTATTAACTGTAGCTTCTTTTACTAATTGATTAATTTCATCAGGTTGTAAAATATTTATTTCATTCATATTTTTATTAATCAGCTCATTATCAGGATATCCATAAAATTTTATGGCTGCTTTGTTTGCACCAAGTATCCTGTTTGTTTGAGGATCTATTTGTAACATTACGGCTTTATTATCCTGAACAAAACTTTTAAATTTTTGTTCACTCTCTTTAAGTGCCAGCTCCGCTTTTATGCGATTGGTTATATCATAAAATGTTATTTGAATGGTTTTTTCCCCTTCATAAGTTATTAATTTTCCATAAATTTCCACATCAATGTGTTCACCATCAAGTCTAATAAATTTTTGTTCGTGATGGTACTCTTTGCCTTTATCAAATAATTCTTTAATTGCATTCTTCGCAGCTTCAATACTATCAGGATGTACAAATTTGATTACAGCTATTTTATATAAATCATTTAAATTATCAACTTTCAGAACTTTTAATGATGCCGGATTTGCATATTTAATCGTACCGTTTATATCATGAATTACAATTGGCATAATTGCATTTTCGGCTAAATTTTTAAATTTACCCTCACTTTCTTTAAGTGTTTGTTCTGTTTTTTTACCTTCGGTAATATCTGTAATGAAAGCAAATGCTTTAATTGGCATGCCTTTTTCGTTTCTTAAGGTTGTAGCATTAAAAATTACATAAATATCTTTAGCTGATTTCGATTTTAATATTATTTCGTATTTTCTGTGGTCTGTATTAGGAATTTTCCCTATTTGTGATTTAAGAATCTTAGCATTTTCATTATCAACAAATTCTAATGGATTTTCACCTATCATTTCTTCACGTGAATATTCCAACATTTTACATAGAGAACCATTAACTTCAGTTATAATATTATCAGTGCTTAAAACCCAACAACCTTCTGATGTTGACTCTATTATGTTACGGTATTGTTTTTCACTTTCTTTAAGTAAGTCCTCTGCTTTTTTGCGATCTTCTATATTTCTGGATATTCCTACAATTTCTATTTCCTTGTTAGGATTATAACGATAACTTGTTGAAGTTTCTATCCAAACTAAACTTCCATCTTTGCATTTTTGTTGAAAATCATTTATTTCAATAGTATTGTAATCTGGATTTTCAATAAATTTTTGAGTTTCAATTTTTATTAATTCTTCTGCTCTTTTTGCAGACTCCTGTGTTAGCCTAACCTTTATGCTTTGTTGAACAGACTCTTTTGCAGTATAACCGGTAATTTTATATTCTGAGGGACTTATGTATGTAAATTTATTTTTTGAAACATTAAAAATCCAAATAACATCAGAAACTTGTTCGGTAATAAGGCGATATTTCTCCTCACTTTCTTTAAGTGCTTTCGCTCTTTCTATTACTTTTTGTTCTAATTCTATATTAAAGTTTTCAAGTTTCCTGTTTTGTTCTTTTAGTTTATTCTCAAAAAGTATTTTTTCAAGCTCTTGCGCCGCTCTTATTGATACAATTTTTAAAACTAATTCTATTGTTTTTATATCGGAAAGGGCTTTGCTGTCCATTATTGCAATAAGTCCTATTGGCTCTTTAGTAGAGCTCCATAATGGTGAGCCAATATAACTGTCAACATTCATCTGAACCAATAATTCATCTTTCGGAAAAAGTTTTTGAACACCTGATTCATAACAGCAAAAATTAGCCCCCATAACATTTTCGCAAGGGGTGTCGGTAAGTTTGTATATTATATCATGTAAATGTTTTGTTTTGCTATAAACTGAAACGGTTTCTGCTATATCAGGTTTATTTATTGAGAATTTATCAATCAGCACATAATCAACATTAAATAAATCGCCCAGAAATTTTGTAAATGAATGTAACAGTTCATCATTTTGAACTAAGACTCCTTGTTTTTCAATAAAATCAAGCGTTTTTTCGATTACTTCTTGTCTTTTTCTGTTCATAGTTATAATAAATTAATCACTCCTCTTATTCGCAAATTATTTTAATTATTTCAGGATAATAATTAAGTATTTTTTTTATTCTGGTAATATCAAAGTTGATTATTAAGGTCAGTATCTCTTCACTATATTTCACAAGCCCCTTCACATCATTTTTTTCGGCTAAATTTTTATTTCTTTCAGCAAAATATTTTAATCTATCAACTGATAAAACCTCTAATAATTCTTTGTGAAGTGGTTTTAATTCTTCGTTTAAAATAGTTTTTAATTCTTTTGGGAAAGTTTCAATCTCACTTTTTTGCTTTTGTAATTCCCAAATACAGTTTTGCCCTTCAATTTCAACTTTAGCTTCATTTTTTTTCTCTTTATGATCTAAATACTTTGCAATCGTTTTTATTAATACCTTTTCTGTAATTGGTTTTGTAAGATATTCGTCAAAAACATGACTGTATTTTTCAATCTCTTCTTTTGTAGCATTTGCGGTAAGGGCTATTATTGGAATTGAGTTTAGATTTTTATTTTTCCTAATAATTTTCGTGGTTTCATAACCATTTAGTACAGGTAATTGAATATCCATTATTATTAAATTCGGTGTATACGTTTTAAGAATTTCAAGTGCTTGTTTACCCGTTTCAGCATCTGTTATTTCAATATCTTCATTTTCAAGATATACTGCTACAATCTCCCGGTTATCTACATTATCTTCTACATGCAGTATTTTTGATTTTATAAATTTCACTTCAATATCCCCACTCATCGCAACATTCTTATGCGCTACACTTAACACCTCAACATTCTTTAAAGCAATTTTAAATTTAGACCCTACACCTACCGTACTTTCAACTATAATTACACCATCCATAAGTTCAACTAAACTTTTTGTAATTGCAAGGCCAAGGCCTGTCCCCCCATATTTCCGGGTGCTTTGCCCTTCAATTTGCCTGAAACTATCAAATATTACATCAAGCTGGTTTTCAGGTATCCCTATGCCGGTATCTTCTACTTCAATAATTAAATTTAAAACCTTGTTTTGTTTTGAAAGCTCAAAGAGTTTTGTTGCTGAAACAGTTATTGAAACAGAACCTTTTTTTGTAAATTTAATAGCATTACTTACTAAATTTAATAAAACCTGCCTTAAATGTAATGCATCAATTAGTAAAGTTCCTGATACGTTTTCATCAATGTCAACATAAATTGGAACTTTGTGCCGCAGGGAAACTTCAGAAAAAACGAGGAGAATTTCATTACAAACATCTTGTATACTGGCAGCTTCTTTCTGTATTTTTAGCTGCCCGGCTTCAATTTTTGATAAATCGAGAATATCGTTTATTAATTCGAGTAAATTATTTCCACTTTTTGCTATTTTATCAATAAACGAACGGTGTTTTTCATTTACTATCTGTTTTTGTAAAATTCTTGAAAAGCCTATAATTGCATTCATTGGTGTACGAATTTCGTGGCTCATATTTGCCAGAAATTCACTTTTTAGGCGATTGGCTTCTTCTGCTTCTAACTTGGCTTGTACAAGTTCCTTATTTTGTTCCTTCAACCTCTCGTTTTGCATATTAATAATTTTCTTATTATCAATAAGTGAAGTGTTTATAATAATAATTTCATCATTACGCTCAGTTAGTTCAATATTCTTTTCTTTCAATTCAAATGTGCGATGTGCAACATTTTCTTCAAGGTTCTTGTTCGTATATTGCAACTTGGTTGAAAGCTCTTTCTCCCTAATAAATGCTTTGCTAAACCGATGAGATAATACATAGGCTTGTGATAATATAATA
>JAOZNO010001026.1 GCA_029933755.1 Bacteroidales bacterium
CCATATCTGTCAGGCTCAGCACAAAATAATATTTTAACAGATGCACGTGATGGGAAACAGTATAAAGTGATAAAAATGGGTAATCAAATTTGGATGGCAGAGAATATGAATTATGAATCGGAAAATTCATGGTTCTATAATGATAAAAAAAGACTTGGAAAAAAATATGGAAGGCTTTATTCCTGGAATAGTGCAATTGCTGCCTGTCCTACAGGATGGCATTTGCCAAGTGATGAAGAATTGTCAAACTTGATTAAATCCAACGGTGGTGAACAATATGCCGGAATGAACTTAAGTATTAAGGGAACATCAGGTTTTGATATACGTTTATCGGGGTTTAGGGATAGTATAGGTGTATTTTATGATATGGGCAATGCCGCTATTATTTGGACATCAACAAATATTGATAAATATAATGCATGGAGGTGTTATTTTAACAGGGGATATCAGGATGTTGTTCAGGATTATTATAGTAAAGAAGGAGCCTTGTCGGTAAGATGTATAAAAGATTAGTGCTTCTTTAGGTTTAAGTATGATTTATAAATAGTTTGAAACATGAAACATCCATTTCAAAAATAAACACATGAAACAATTTGGTCTAATAGTTAGTTTTTTAATTTCCTCAGTACTTGTTTATGCACAGGATGTGTCGCGTAATCCATCTACTACATGGCGACAATACGAGGCTCGAATCAATCTGTCCATATTACCCCAGGTAGAATATGTGAAAATTGCAGGAAATATGGATTTTAATATTAGTTTAAGTGGAATTATGACATTGAATGATCATTTCTTTTTTGGGGGATATATTACCAAGAAGCCAATGAGAAGCTTTAATGATTATTCAGGTACAAATTACGATGTAAGTTACCAACATATGGGACTTCATGTTGGACATAGTATTCGCTTAGGACTATACCGTACATCCGGTGGACATTATGTCCGGCGGAAAACGAAATTTATTTATTCCTTAAAACTTGGTGGTGGTGCCATTTGGCTGGTTAATGAAAATAATGTTAAATCAAGCAGCAGAGACTACCTTTATTTAGGGCAGCTTAATTTAGGACTTACCCGACCTATAAGTAAATTTATTTATGTTGAACTTGGAGGATGCTATGTGTATACATATGGTGTTAATCTAAGCACTCTTAACTCAACTGACTTTTCAGGGCCGGGAGCGTACCTTGCGTTTAAGTTCAATCTATTTCGTTAAGGGATTGTAACGAAATAATCAATATAAATAAACTGTCTTTAAATTTCACACATTATTCCGCAACAAACCCTAAGCGTGTAATTGTTTTTTGCTAAATTGTTTTTTGCTGGAGAAGCTATTTGTTATTGGGAGATATTAACTTTTGGCAAAAAAACAATAAAAGAATGAGACTCCTCGCAGCAAGCTGACGAGGTATCTCAGTCGAATCTTGATGTTTATTAGCGCATCAAGATGCGGGGAATAAAACCCATGAGATTCCTCGACTATCGCTCGGAATCAGTTCGGCTAAATGATTTTGACAAACAAAATCATAGTCTCACTGATTTAAGTGATTTTGTTTCTTTACGATTCTTTTATATCTACCAGAAATGTCAGGGCAATTGCATTCAAAAATATTATCGGTGCGCTGCATCTAATTTATAATTAGGGCTTGCTGATTTTCTCAAGACCAAACAACGAATCTATACGCAAGGTA
>JAOZNO010000213.1 GCA_029933755.1 Bacteroidales bacterium
AAACTTCTATCCCTGGTTTTTATAGAAATCTATTTAATATAACTCCATTGTTTTATTTTCACAAAATTCGTAGTAATGCCTTATAATTCAAAGGTTTTCAATATTTTCAACTGATTATCAGCATATAAACGTAGGTGATATTTCCCTTTTGGCATATTGGCTACATCTAATGTAAAACGATAAGTGTAATCACCACGATGCTGATGGCGGTTCATAAATATTTTTTTCACCAATAAGTCATTAGCATCTTTAATGAATAAATCAACATTACTTTGGTGGTTTAAGGTGTAATCCACCTCAGCAAACATACGAGTTGCTTTTCCTGAAAAAGCGCGTGTTGTATCTGTTTGATATTTTAATGTATACCATGGATATTCATATTCAATACCTTTAAGCGATGCCAAAAGGTTGAAAAGTCCTTTCATCTTTCCCCTGTCTTTTTCGTTGTCGTTATGGATAGAGTTTAAAGGATTATTATCACTTAAAACCCAAATAGCACTTTGCATTACACTTATTGGCAAATTCACATCTGTTAAAAAACGGGCAAGGGTAATAAATGAACTGTCCTCCATAAAACCTACTTTAAAGTAGGAATCCCATTTTGGAGCACCATTATGTGCCTGACAACAGAATCCAAATAAATTCAGTTTTTTAGTTTCATATGCTGCAAGAAATAGTTCAAGCTCTCTGACAATTAAAATATCCTGAAGTGTAGTGTCATCAGAAGTTAAACGACGACCCGCTTCAATTCTAATAATCGTATCAACCGGAATTAGGCTTTTTATTTCAAGATTGATTGCATCGCCTGAATAAGTACCTGTACCTTGAAATTCAGCTGAAACAATACCTTCTTTTATTGCTTTTTCAATAGATATAGCTTTTTCTTCAACCGGTTTGTTCTCAGGAATATATGTGAAAGCAAATAGTACGGATATAAATAATACACTCGTAATAGTTATTATTTTCTTATTCATAATGAAGGGCTTTAATTACTGGAAAGATAACGGATTTATTTTACAAATTAGTATAAAACAAATCACAACTCGGAGAGTTGTTGTACTTTAATGCAATTTTTTTCTTTTTATTAAATAGGATGATAAAACATCAGCAAAATCAGCATTAATATCCGCTTCAACAAAATCGATTTTATATTGTCCACATTTTACCTTTAAATTTTCAAAATATTCAGTAGTCTGCTTTTGATATAAGGTTCTTACATCGTTTGGGTTAAGCTTAATCGTTTGCCCAGTTTCCAAATCAACAAATTTATGTGGACGGTTTTCATATTTAAACTCTTTCTCGTAAGCTTTGTCATGCACATAAAAGAGAATTACTTCGTGTTTATTGTATCTTAAATGCTGAAGTGCCGAAAATACTTTATCCGGGCCTTCTTCTGCAATCATATCACTAAAAATAATGACCAGTGATCGTTTATGAATTAATTCAGCAATATCATGAAGTACACTAGTTACAGAGGTTGTTTTTTTAAGTTCGTAATTTTCCCTATTCAGTAATTTTCCTAATTCAACATAAAGCCTTTTTGCATGTACTGTAGAAAGCTTTGTATCTGTATGTAACTCAATCTGATTTGAAAATAAGCTTAAGCCAACAGAATCTCTTTGTTTGCGCAAAAGGTAAATTAGTGCCGAAGCCATAATTACAGAAAATGACAGCTTATTTTTAGGGAATTTTTCGCCGTAAGGAAATAACATTGATGAGGAAGTGTCAATAATAATCTGGCAACGCAGATTAGTTTCCTCTTCATATCGTTTTACAAATAGTTTATCTGTTCGGGCAAATAGTTTCCAGTCAATGTGGCGGGTAGGTTCACCTTTATTATATAGGCGGTGTTCGGCAAATTCAACAGAAAAACCATGAAATGGGCTTTTGTGCAAGCCTGTAATAAACCCTTCAACCACTTGTTTTGCAAGAAATTCTAAATTGTCAAATTCCTGAAAATTTTGGATGTCGAGGGTAGATTTCACACTATTAGTCATTTCGCTTCGCTGTCATTTAGTCGTCATTATGCTTTGCTGTCTATTTAGTCGTCATTTCGCTTCGCTGTCATTGGCCATTAGTAGTCATTATGCCCGTAAAATGACAACTTAATGACTACCAATGACGATTTAATGACAAAGATTACAATAAAGCATCAAGTTTTGCAGCCAGCACTTTCTTTGGTACAGCACCTACTTGTTTGTCAACTTGTTCACCATTTTTGAAAAATAGCATAGTTGGGATATTTCGGATTCCAAATTGTCCGGGAACACCCGGATTTGCATCTACATCCATTTTTACCATTACGGCTTTTCCTTCATATTCGTTTGACATCTCATCAATAATAGGGCCTACCATTCTACACGGGCCACACCAAACTGCCCAAAAATCAACAATTACAGGTTTATCTGATTTAAGTACTATTTCTTCAAAATTTGCATCTGTTACTTCAATTACCATAATTTTTTATTTTTTGTTTATTTAATTTCATTTTTTCAACTGCAAAAATAAACAATTAGTTTTAAATTTCAGCTTCATTATTTAAACATGCGGTTCTTTTTTTCGTATCTTGCTCTAAATAAATAATTAAGTTATGGAACGTATAGGTTATGTATTGTTATCAATTGTTGCATCTGCTTGGCTAATTGCTGTTCTTGCAGGCATGATTGTTGCTTTTCCATTTGGTATAATCGGGATTATTGTAATATTGGGGCTAGGATTTCTTTTTGCGAAAGTAGTTAAAGACCGTATGGAAAATAAGGAGGATGATTATTATTCAAAGAATGTTGACAAATAGGAAAAGTTAGATGTTTGATTTTAGAATTTAGATTTAAGCTTTATTATGGAAAAAATATTAATAACAACACAAGATGAATTCGTAGATTACCAAATAGTTGAAACTCTTGGATTAGCAAAAGGAAATACCATTCGTGCCCGACATATTGGTAAAGATATTTTAGCTAGTCTTCGTACTATTGTTGGTGGTGAGATTACCGAATATACTAAAATGCTTGCTGAATCGCGAGAACAAGCTTTGGATCGCATGATTGCTGATGCAAAAAATATGGGAGCCGACGGTATTGTTTGTTTTCGTTTTACTACCTCAGCTGTAATGCAGGGTTCAGCAGAATTGCTGGCCTATGGAACAGCTGTGAAATTAGAGAAAAAGAATTGATTGTTTATTATCGCTCAAGTTTAGATTGCCTGTCCGCCGTACTTTACACTATGGAAGGCGGGTCTGGGATATTTTCATCATCTACAATGCATATATTTAACAAGTAATTAGTGTCCTGGTCATTAGTAATTGATAATAATTAACATCTATTTTAAATTACCAATGACTTAATGACTAGTTACCTGTAAATTAAAACATAGAAGATAATTATCGGCACCCCAGAATATTTAAACCAGAGCCTTTATTATCAGTATTGAGCGCATCTTCAAATCTTAATTTTAGCTATATGCAAATAAACAAGTCTATTATTTTATTAGTTTTTAGTCTCTGCATTTCAAATTATGCAGCTTCTCAAAATAAAGATACGATTGACTTGTTTGATTATTCATTTGAAGAATTATTAAATATTAAGGTAGTAAGTTCTGCAAAAATACCTGAGAGAATACTTGAAACTTCAACATCAATACAGGTAATCACTAAAGAAGAAATACAATTTCTAAATTTTAATACTTTACAAGAAGTTCTGGAGTATGCCACAGGAATGTCGACAGTAAATGGCGAAGCCAATTTTTTTGCCACAACCACTATTCGTGGTAACACTTTAGTTAACTACAATACCAATACATTACTTTTAATTGATGGTATTCCTATTCTGAATGCTTATCATGGTAGCTTTGATTTTCAGGTAATTCCTCTGAGTGCTATTGAAAAAATTGAAATTGTAAAGGGTTCTAATTCTGTCTTGTATGGATCAAATGCGATTAATGGGCTTATTAATATTATTTCAAAAAAGAAGGATTATTTGGATGATAAACCTGTTTCTGTTTCCGGAAAGTTAAAATATGGCTCATTCAATACCTTACATGCAGAAAATTCAATTCTTTACAGTAATGAAGACTTAAGTTTTTGTTTTTTTGCAGATATTAATTATTCAGATGATTAAAAGCTGAGCTATAATTATGAACAGGGAAATGTTCTTAATTTTAATAAAGAACGCAAAGGTAATTCACTGGCTGCTAATCTGAAATATGGTGAATTTAAATTTCACTTTCAATTTTACAATAGGGCAGAAGATGCAGTTAGGACCCGTGAATTCAAGAGAATATATACAAGTATTGACGATACTATTGGTAGGCTAGTTACAGAACCAAGTCACGAACTGGTGACTGTTAGTAGTATTGAGTACAATCATTCGTTTACCGATAAAACTGTAATTCATTTACGTAGTAATTATAATAGTTGGCATAATTTAAAAATCTTACCAGACGGATATTGGGAATACTCTTCCAGAGGTTTGTATAATGATATAGAGGTATCTTATATACCCAGTACCAAATGGAAAAATATTGTTGGAGTTAGTTATAATCATTTCATTGGTCGTAGGTTTAAATCACAGTATAATACTTATGATGTAGGTAGAGATAATATTTGGACAGATGAGTTTGCTGCTTATTTGAATGGGAATATTGAGTTTTTGAAACAATTTAACTTTTTTTATGGGGGAAGATATTTTGTGTCAAAATATGATGATATAATTCTTGATAATTTTTCACCAAGATTGGCAATAACATATCGTCCAATAAAATTTCTTTCGTTTAAATTTATTTATGGAGAATCGTTCCGGGTACCAAGCTATTTTGAGAAAGAAGTGTTTTCTCCCAGGGTAATTGGTAACCCCAATCTTTTACCAGAGCGAAGTCAGTCATTTGATTTTGTAATCATGGCAATTCACAAAGGATTTCAAATAGATCTTAATATATTTCATAATAATATTTTTGATCAGATTAAAAGAGTTGATTCAGAAGTTGATCCTGATATGAAAATAAATATGAATACAGGTACTTCCAGATATTATGGTATGGAATTAAACACAAAATTTATCATTCAAAATAGATTTCAGTCTTTTGCAGGATATGCATATACCCGAGGGAGCGATAAAGAAACCGAGGAGATTAAACCGTTTACCTATAATCACATGTTCAACCTTGGATTTAATTGGAAGTTAATTTCACAACTCAGCTTTACAAGCTCATTAAAATACTTAAGTGATTGGGGTAAAGCACCTTCGTATACTTTACTTAATGCAGGGCTAAATGTGAAACCATTTAAAAACACAGCCCTACATATTGAATTTAAAGCTGATAACATTCTGGATACTGAAGTCCTTCACCCTGAAATTGCCCGTGTCCGAGAAACTGTACCTACCTACCCTTTAACGATGAGTAGGAAGTTTTTTATTGGCGTTTCGTTTGCGTTTTGATACAATAAAGTGGGTAAAAGTAAGAGGGATACTCATTTTTATCAAAAACTAAATCCAAATAATGTTCCTGTTTCGTCTTTATCGTGCAGTTCAAGAACTTTTTCCGTATTGGTAAATTCTATTGGTATTTTATTGCTATCATACGGAACATCATCTTTTATTATTGTAAAAATGTATTGCAAGTCATATTGTTTACAAACACTTCTTGTTAAATTTAGTAATTTTAACTTTAACCTATTATCTTGATTTGCAAAAACATCATCGTGATACACAAAACGGAAAAAAGATTGATGGTTATAAGTTGTTAATAATGCTAAATCAAAACAAACACAAAAGAGTTTTCCATAAGTGAAACCATCACCTTGCTGTGTTGTGAGTTTCGTATCTTGTTTGTTTTGCACTTTTGGTTCATTAAATTCGATATTATTTTTACCGTTAATACGAAGAGACAAAACTGCAATTTCATCTAATATTGCTTTATAATATTCTGCAAAAGCAGTTCTTATGCTTTTATAATTCTCATTTTTATGTGTGGTATTTATTTCCTCATTTATTTTTTCAATAATCTCGTCTAACTTCTCTTTGTGTTTTTTAATCTCTTTTTCTTTATTCCCAATAATATCAATAGCATCAAGTTTTACTTTTAGTGTAATTATTTCACTTTCAGCTTTGATTACTTTTTTCTGGTATGATTTGAATTTATTAAACACATTTGTATCTTGAATATATGAAAGTAATTCAGATTTTTTTTCTTGTAATTCTTTTAACCTTTGGTTTGTCTTTTTTTGTTCATCTATCTTTAAAGATAAAGTTTCTCGCAAAAATTTATTTCGTTCAGTTGTGAGTTTATTATTGAAATTAAGCAATTCGTTATATTCTTTTTTCAATTGGTCAGAAAAATATATTTCAGTTTCCCTAAAAACTGTATCTATTTTTCTTAAATCAAATGCAAATTTATTTTTAATTGATTGCTTAATTTTATTTATCTCAAATTCAGTATTATATTCATCTGTATTTAATTCGCTTATTTTTTGTTCAATATCATCAACCAAAGTATTAATATTTTCTTTATCTTGTCTATAAAAGTTAAAACGATCAATTTCATTACTTAATTTGTCTTTTTCAATTTCTTTAATTTGAATTTGACCAACGATTTCATCTTTCTCCTCTTTTTGAATATCGAAA
>JAOZNO010000214.1 GCA_029933755.1 Bacteroidales bacterium
CAACAAAGAAAAAGCGCATAGCCTGCCCCGCCTTAGCGGGGAATTATTCAGGTTATAATTATTCTTCATTTGAAATTAATAAAAAACCCAGAAGCTTAAATTGTAAGCTCCCGGCTTAGGTATTAAACATTTTTTGAAGTCTCTTTACAACAACAACATACTTGTTCCATTTACAAACATTATCGTTACCTGTTCATCATTCATTTCATCAACACTAATTGTTTTTACTGTATTGTCATGAATATGCAGAATTATACCTGTAGTATTTTTATCTATTTTCTGAATTTTTAATCTGAGATTTTTATCATCAAAACCATCAACTTCCAGATTAAACTGTTCACTATTATAGCTAATGCTGCACCCAGTCTCCTGAATATCTATTTTGCCTGCCTTCCCATCAACAAACATAAACTTTGTTTTTTCAATGATTTTTTTTTCTGACAGATTATTATTTAAAGGGAATAATTCATAAAAATGGCCGTAATGGGCTTCTATACCATATTCTCCCTCTGCCTTAGCTTCATATTCAAATTCAAAAGTTCCGGAAATGGCATTGCCTGAGATTGAATTGATTTCTATAAGACCGTCTGTAATCAATACAGATTGTTCATCAGCAATAAAAATTACCTGATTACCATCTTCTGACAAATCAAATTCAGCTTCTTTCAACTCATTAAGTTTGACTAATAGCACAACAGCATTTCCTGCCATGGTAATTTCAATTCCATCATCCAATTTTTCATAAGAGGCCGTTTTTGAACTCCAGTTTTGACCATTAAATTCAGCCTCAGCTTTAATACTACCACTATTTGAATCGCTGTCAGGAGAACAAGAGATAAGCAATAAGGATACGATAAAGCTAAATATATGTAGTTTTTTCATAATTTTAATATTTTAATTAATGAGAGTTTATCTGCAAAAATTGTATTTGATTCAAAATGTTTGTTTTCAAGGCTTGCGAAGTCACAAAAAGCGCAGTTTACTTTTGTAAATGAGCATTTTTTTACAAGCGTAACGTAGAAAACAGACTTTGTGGGCAAATACTAATTATTGCTTTGCTTGCCATGTTGCCCATGAAACGGAATTAAAATACCCTATTAAAGCATCATTTCGTTCTTTAACAGGTTTTAAGTCATTGATTATTTCTTGTAGTTTTTTTCGTTCTTCCACAAAATTTGACATATTATTTAAGTAGAACTCACGTAATTCAGATAATTTCTTAATGGTTTCCACTTGATTTTTTAAAATGCTCGCATCACTTTGGGCATCCATATACCAACTCATTACAGTTCTAGGCATGTCAATCACACCCAACATATTGCTGGGGTCATAAAGTGTAAGAAAATTTTCTGCACCCGTAGGAAGTCCAGAACCCCAGTTAATATAATTCTTAAAAACCGATTTCAGCACATTGGCTGAAAAGCCCATTTGATAGTCTAATAGCATATTGTTAATCTTAACAACATTTGCCTGGCTAATCAAATAGCGTCCTTTCCATTTATTCGACATAGTCTGGACTTTATTTAAGTGCTCCATTGACAAATCTGTTGGCAGACCAATAAAGGTCACGTCACAATTATATTCAGAATTTTCCTGTTTGGCTTCATCAATAGCTCTTTTTGTTTCTGCAACATAATTTTTAAGGTTTTGAATTTGTATATCTGCATTTTTATAATCCTTTTTCAGCAAATATTTTTCAATTAATTTATAAAATTTTTGGACTTCATCCATTTCATTTCTTACGGTAAAATCCTCCAAGCCTTTTGCCATTAGATTGTTTGATGAATACCAAACACCTTCTTCCATCTGTAACACTAAATAAAAAGTTGATGTTCCTTCATTTTGTTCATCTTTCTCCTTTTTCCCGGCCGGGGTATGTCGAACATAGTGCCAGTTTGTTTTTGACTGAACTTTTAGATAAATTTTTGAAAAACCATCTTTAGGAATTTCTATCATCGCCTCACGGTTTAACTGAGCATTTTCAATGGGGGTAATTTTTAGGGCATCTGCTGAACTGAAAATAGCTACTTCATTTGTTAAACTCCATTTCCCCCTAAATTGGCCACTGTTAATATTAAAAGACATGCCATTCTCACCTGAACTCTCTACTACAGTATTTTTACCCACATTGGCATATTTTTGTGGGTTTGAGCAGTAATCACGTCTTCCGCCCATTAAAACAGCTTCCACTTTAACCCTTTCACCTGGCCTTACCGTTATTTCTGCTCCATTTTTATACGTTTTACCATTTACTTTTAAAACGACAAACGGCTCTCTTGGTGGATCACCTCCAAGTATGCCACTAAAGTATGTCAGCAACAAAAAAATGATACTAAGTGTTTTCATAAGCTATTTATTTTAATTAAACATTTAATTTTTATTTTAAATATTCTAGAATTAATAGATTTCTAAATTAAACAATTTTGATAAATATAAAAAGCAGCCCCTCCATATTTGGAAAGACTGCTTAAAACTTTATTCAGATTAGCTTAAAACTTCAATGAGATTCCTATTTTCCCATCACTTACCCTATTCCCACCACTAAACTCAATACCAGTGGCAAATTTATCAGTGAAATAATACCTGAAACCAATTTGTACTCCCATCCCCAAGCCACTTGTATTACTCGTATAACCATCATAATCGTAATAATACAAACCAATATTTAAACCTGCATAAGGATCAAATTTATTTGGAATTTCAAGTATTCTGCTAAAATGATAATTTGAATTAAATAAAAAATTCCATGTAGTTTCATAATACGCCGGTGTATTGTTCGTTTCATTATAGCCTTCTCTTCGCCAGCCTATTTCGCCACCTATAGAAATATCTTCATGCACCCAGTAATCAAACCCAATATACACAGGTATAACATTATGGGCAAACCCCAGCCCCGCATTAAATTGTTTCTGCCCTTTCTGTGCATTTGCCATGAATGCCATAATTAATAATAAAGTTAATAACCCTACTTTTTTCATCTGTGCTATTTTAATTTAATATTTATTGTTTTTTTGATTGGCAAACTTAAAATATTCTTATTAAAGATTTCAATATTTAACATAAATTAAGCTTTAAGTCTGATTGTGAAAGTGCAAAACTTGAGAAATTATCTATTTCTAGATAAGCCGCTGGGATTCAAAACACTTTTGGCTTATTGGCTTTAGGAGCTGTATCGAAATAACTTGACCATTTAAGCTTGTTCTTTTGCCCTTGTAACTTTCTCGAAAAAGTCCTCAGATAGTACACTATTTACGAATTTTTCGAGTTGTTAAAGAACAAAATAATTTTGCTTTAATTAGTCAATTTATTCCTTAACAGTTCCTTAGTTCAAGTGTTATGTCAAAGCTAAAATGTTGCAAGAAGAACTTTTAAGAAAAAATTTATAAAATAAATTTGGATATTAACACAGTATCTTAAAAGTTAAGCCTATTTACCGTCAAGCCATACTTGACTCTAGACTAAGCATTTGCGAAAAAGAAAGATTCTAATTTAAAGTACCTCTCCGCCGTACTACGTACTATGGAAGGCTGGACTGTGCTATTTGTAGTGTTTATTTTTAGCCTTAAATATTTCATACTGAGCTTGTAGAAGTGACAAGTAATTAATCATTGGTAATTAGTAATTAAGAAAAATATTATTATTATAAACCATAGTAAAAAAAGCAGCCCCTCCTAAACTGGAAAGACTGCTAAAATCAGAGCCATGAAAAATCTTTATATTTTCCTAGCCTTTAACGCTGGCTACTAAAAACTCTCTATTTAATCGTGCGATATGCGAAATAGTAATCCCTTTAGGACATTCCACCTCACAAGCACCTGTATTTGAGCAATTTCCAAAACCCAGTCTATCCATTGTTGCAACCATATTTAATGCCCTTTCGGTTGCTTCCACTTTCCCCTGCGGCAATAAAGCTAATTGAGAAACTTTAGCAGAGACAAACAACATGGCTGATGAATTTTTGCAAGTAGCAACACAAGCACCACAACCAATGCAAGACGCTGCATCCATTGACTCATCTGCATCTACTTTAGGTATAGCAATTGCATTAGCATCAGGAACACCACCCGTGTTTATTGATATGAAACCACCTGCTTGTAAAATTTTATCAAAAGCTGAGCGATCAACCATTAGGTCTTTAATTACAGGAAATCCACCTGCTCGCCATGGTTCAATAGTAATAGTTTCACCATCACCAAATCTACGCATGTGTAGCTGACAAGTAGGTATCAATGTATCAGGGCCGTGCGCCCTTCCATTAATATACATGCTGCACATACCACAAATACCTTCACGACAATCGTGGTCAAAAGCAACAGGCTCCTTTCCTTCACCTACTAATTGCTCATTCATCACATCCATCATTTCCAGAAAAGAGCTGTCCGTAGAAATCTCATTTACCTTGTAGGTTTCAAATTCACCCTTAGCTTGCGCATCTTTTTGACGCCAAACTTTTAATGTAAGATTTATATTTTTTGACATATTATTTAAATTAGTACCGTTGTGATTTAATAAATATTATATTTGTTTTAAAGATGGAAAACCGAAGACGGAAGTTTGTAATTTAATAAAAAAAAGCAAACTTACTTCAGGCTTCCGACTTATCACTTCCGGCTTATTTATAATTCCTTGTTTTAACTTCAATTCCTTCATATTTCAATTCTTCCTTATGCAATTCATCGTCATTGCCTTCACCTTTGTATTCCCAGGCAGCAACATACATAAATTTATCATCGTGACGAAGTGCTTCACCTTCTGGTGTTTTATGCTCTGAACGAAAGTGTCCACCACAAGATTCAGCCCTATTTAAAGCATCTTTTGCCATTAACATACCCATTTCAATAAAATCAGCAAGTCTTATGGCCTTTTCAAGTTCCACATTAATCGCATTTATTTCACCCGGGATTCTCACATTCTTCCAGAATTCAGCACGTAAAGCTTTAAGTTTCTCCATTCCTTTCTTAAGACCTTCTTCATTTCGCTCCATTCCTACATAATCCCACATAATATGACCCAATTCTTTATGAATTGAATCAACAGAACGTTCACCTTTAACTTCCATTAATTTAGAAATCATGGTTTTGGTATCTTCTTCGGTTTTCTTAAATTCAGGTAAATCAGTTTCAAAAGCTTTAACTGAATGTTGATCAGCCAAATAATTTTGAATAGTATATGGCAACACAAAATAACCATCCGCTAATCCTTGCATTAATGCTGATGCTCCTAGTCGGTTTGCTCCGTGATCCGAGAAATTAGCCTCACCAATTGAGAATAATCCCGGAACTGTTGTTTGTAATTCATAATCTACCCATGTTCCACCCATTGTATAATGAATAGCCGGATAAATCATCATTGGCGTTTCATAAGGATTGGCATCAACAATTTTCTCGTACATCAAGAATAAATTTCCATAACGTGCTTCGATTACATCTTTACCAAGCCTTTTAATAGCATCTTTAAAATCAAGATAAACCGCTTGTCCGGTTTCAATACCATTTCCAGCATCGCAAACCTCTTTGGCAGCTCTTGAAGCTACATCGCGAGGTACTAAGTTACCAAATGCAGGATATTTTCTTTCCAAATAATAATCTCTGTCTTCCTCAGCGATATCTTCCGGAGTTTTTTGTTTGTTTCTGATTGCTTCGGCATCTTCTTTTTTAGCCGGAACCCAAATTCTACCATCATTACGCAAACTTTCACTCATTAGCGTAAGTTTTGACTGAAACTCACCATGTACGGGAATACAAGTTGGATGAATTTGAACAAAAGAAGCATTTGCAAAGAAAGCACCTTTTTTATAAGCTTTCCAGGCAGCACTACCATTTGAGCCCATTGCATTTGTTGAAAGGAAGAATACATTTCCATAACCACCTGTTGCAAGCACAACTGCATGGCCAAAATGACTTTCGATTTCACCAGTAATCATATTTCTGGTAACAATTCCTCTGGCCTTTCCATCAACAACTACAATATCCATCATCTCTGTACGAGGATACATGGTTACGGTACCTTTTGCGATTTCCTTATTCAAGCCTGCATAAGCACCCAATAAAAGCTGCTGCCCTGTTTGGCCACGTGCGTAGAATGTTCTGGAAACTAATGCACCACCAAATGAGCGATTGTCTAACAAGCCACCATAATCACGGGCAAAAGGAATACCCTGTGCAACACCCTGATCAATGATATCATTACTAACTTCAGCCAAACGATAAACATTTGATTCCCTGGCTCTATAGTCACCACCTTTTACCGTATCGTAAAATAAGCGATAAATTGAATCACCATCATTTGGGTAATTTTTTGCAGCATTTATACCACCCTGTGCAGCAATACTATGCGCTCTACGGGGACTATCCGAATAACAGAAATTTTTCACTTTAAAACCAAGCTCACCTAAACTAGCTGCTGCTGAAGCACCGGCAAGACCTGTTCCCACAACAATAATCTCAATTTTACGCTTGTTAGCTGGGTTTACCAAATCCTGATGTGCTTTATAATTTGTCCATTTTTCCTTCAGTACACCTTCAGGAATTTTCGAATTTAATTTTGTCATAATTTTATCTAATATAATTATACCTGATTGAACAGATTAATTAAAATTCTACATAAAAATTA